>JAQXMG010000016.1 GCA_029012525.1 bacterium | reverse complement strand
AAAACATCAATTGGAAGAACAGGAACACCATAAGATTCTTTTAAGTTACTCGCAAGATTTCTAGTATCAACACTATTTGGATTTTTAGTATTTAAAACAACGATAAATGGTTTATGGTATTCTTTTAATTCCTTTACAACTCGTTCTTCTGCTTCTACATAATCATTTCTTGTAAACTCTCCAATAGAACCATCTGTAGTCATAATTATTCCTATTGTTGAATGATCTTTAATAACTTTTTCTGTTCCTACTTCTGCTGCTTCTACAAAAGGTATTTCATCATTAAACCATGGTGTTTTAACCATTCTTGGTCCATTTTCATCTTCATACCCTTTAGCGTTTTTAATAACGTATCCAACACAATCGACAAGTCTCATATTACATTCTAGATCATCAATTTTTACTTTAGCAACGTTATTAGGAACAAACTTAGGCTCAATTGTCATAATTGTTTTACCACCTGATGACTGTGGCGTTTCATCTAATGCTCTTTTTCTTTCAAATTCATCATCTATATTAGGTATAATTAAATTTTCTAATACTTTTTTGATAAAAGTTGACTTACCAGTTCTAACTGCACCAACTACTCCTAAATAAATGTCTCCACCAGTTCTTAGAGCAATGTCTTTTATTATTTCTTGTTTTTCCATATTATCACTCTCTTTCTATTTAAATTTATGAATATTAAAAATTAATATGAAAAAAAAGACAACTTTTTATTAAAATTATCTTCCTTTTTTACAAGTTCTACACATTTCTATATCACTATCACAACAACAACATCTAAAATCATCACAATCATAAGCACTAATTGGTTTATGCTGTTTTTCTTTTACAGAGCAAACATATATCCTTTCACCAAATTTATTATATTTAATAAGAACTGCTTTTTCACATAAAGTACAATTTGCTTTTAAACATGATATTTTGCCCATAAAATTCACCTTCTTTTGGTACTTTATTTTATAACATAAAGTTAAATAAATCAAGAAAAAGAATCTAATTATCTTTTAATGAATTAAATTCTTTTTTTAGCTCTTTATCTGTTATTTTTTTAATTAAATTTTCTAACTTTTTGTCCTTTTGATATAGATGTAAGTGTTCTTCATAAAATTCTAATTTTTCAGAAATAAATTTTAATTCTTTATGAATAGCATTTCTTGATACATTTAAATTTTCACTTATTTCTGCTAAAGATAAATTATCAAAATAATAATTTTTAAAATAAGTTTGTTGCTTATCTGTTAGAAGTTCACCATAATAATCAAAAAGTATTGTCAAATAAATTTCTTTTTCCATTTAAATCATATCCTTAAATAAACCATATATATATTTATCTATATCAAATGTTTCTAAATCTGTTTTTGATTCTCCTAAACCTACGAACTTAACTGGAATATTTAATTCTTCTTTTATTGCAAGAACAATACCACCTTTAGCAGTTCCATCTAGTTTTGTTAAAACTATTCCTGTTATATTAGTTAGTTTTTTAAATTCTTTAGCTTGACTAATACCATTTTGTCCCGTTGTTGCATCTATTACTAAAAGCGTTTCATGTGGTGCATTTGGTATTAAATTTCCAATTACCTTATTTATTTTAGCAAGCTCATTCATTAAATTAACTTTATTTTGAAGACGTCCTGCAGTATCTATTAAAATAACATCTGACTTTTCTTCTAAAGATTTTTTTATACCATCATAAATTACACTTGAAGGATCAGAACTTTCTTCTTTTCCATAAAAAGATGTTCCTATTTTTTCTGACCAAGACATAAGTTGTTCATAAGCACCTGCTCTAAATGTATCTCCTGCAATTAGCATAATCTTTTTTCCTTCCTGTTTTAATTTATAGGCAAGCTTGGCAATAGTTGTTGTTTTTCCAACCCCATTTACTCCAACAAATAGAATAACTGTAGGACCTTCATTATTATAATTTATTTTGTTTACAATAATCTCATCATTTACATATATTATAAATAATTCATCTACTATTATTTCTTTTAAATCTTTTGGACTTTCTATTTTTTCTTGTTTTACTCTATTTCTTAATCTATCCATAAATGACATAACTGTTGGAACACCAATGTCTGCCATAATTAAAACTTCTTCTAATTCTAGAAAAAAATCTTCTGTTATTTTACTATATTTATTAGTTAAGTTAATAAGTTTAGATACAAAATCTGTTCTTGTTTTTGTTAACCCTTTTTCATATTTTTTTATCTTATTATCTTCTTGTTGTTCTTTTTGTTCTTTATTAAAAATATCTTTTATTTTATTAAATAATCCCATAAATATTTCTCCTTTTTACTTGATTATAACATATTTTGTTTGACTTTTTAATAATTTTTATATATAATTATATCGCATATACATTGAAACAGCCGTATTTTTACTATTTATAACGTGTTTTTAATAAAATAAAGTAGCTTTAGCTGTTAAAGTGAAATAAAAAAACTCCCTATAAATAGAAAAATATATCAGTGTTTATGAAATATAAATATTGAAAGGAGATATATTATGGCAAGATATACTGGATCTAGCTACAAACAAGCTCGTCGTGTTGGCGTTTCTTTACTTGAAAGTGGTAAAGAATTAGCTCGTCGTCCATACGGACCAGGACAACATGGAAACGATCGTAAAAGAAGACCATCTACTTACGGAGAACAATTAAAAGAAAAACAAAAAGTAAGATTTATGTATGGTTTAAATGAAAGACAATTCCATAAAACATTTGTTGAAGCTGGTAAATTAAGTGGTATTCATGGTGAAAATTTATTAATTTTACTTGAATCAAGACTTGATAATTTAGTTTATCGTTTAGGTTTTGCTACAACAAGACGTGGAGCAAGACAACTTGTAAATCATGGACATATTACTGTTAATGGTAAAAAAGTTGATATTCCTTCATTTAGAGTTAAAGTAGGTTCTACAATAGCTTTAAAAGATGATTTAAAAGTTGCTAAAGAAGCGCTTGAAAAAGCAGGAAAAAGAGCAGAATTTGTTAAATTCAATGAAAAAGATAATTCAGGTGTTTTTGTTAGACTTCCTGAAAGAAGTGAATTAAATCCTGAAATTAATGAAGCATTAATCGTTGAATTCTATAACAGATAATGTAAAAAAAACATCAAATTTGATGTTTTTTTGTTTTATTATCTACTTAATTGTATAACTATCTTCCAAAGAAAATTCTACATTTTCTTCAATCCATTCTTTTCTTGGTTCTACTTTATCACCCATTAAAACAGTAACTCTTTTTTCTGCTAAAGAAGCATCATCTATATTTACTTTAATTAAAGTTCTTGTTTTTGGATTCATTGTAGTTTCCCATAATTGATCAGCATTCATCTCACCAAGTCCTTTATATCTTTGGATTTCATACTTTGTTATATCTTTAGTCATATCTCTTAATTCATCATTAGTATAGGCATATTTTACTTCTTTACCAATAGTTACTTTAAATAATGGTGGCATTGCAATATAAAGATGTCCTTTTTCTACTAAAGGTCTCATGTATCTATAAAAGAAAGTTAAAAGTAAACACTGAATATGAGCACCATCATCATCGGCATCGGTCATGATTATTATTTTATCATAAGCCATTTCGCTTTCATCAAAACTACTACCTGAACCTGCTCCTATAGTATGAATCATAGTAGCAATTTCTTCATTTTTTATTATATCTTCAAATTTTGCTTTTTCAGTATTCAGAACCTTTCCTCTTAAAGGAAGAATAGCTTGAAATGTTCTATCTCTTCCTTGCTTTGCACTACCACCGGCAGAATCTCCTTCTACTAAGAAAAGTTCATTTTTACTTTTATCCTTACCACTAGCAGGTGTTAATTTATCAGATAAAAGCATATCTTTTTTATTTTTTTTGCCTTTTCTAATTTCTTCTCTTGCTTTTCTTGCTGCTTCTCTTGCCATCTTACTTTTTAAAGATTTATTGATAATATCAGTCTCAACTTTTGAATTTTCTTCCAAAAAGAATGAAACTTTTTCAGATACAATAGATTCAACTACAGTTCTTGCAATAGGACTTCCTAACTTTGATTTTGTTTGTCCTTCAAATTGTAATAAATTTTCAGGTATTTTTAATGATATAATTGCCGTTAATCCTTCTCTTACATCACTTCCATCAAATGATGTATCTTTACCTTTTAAAAAGTTATTCTTTTTAGCATATTCATTAAATACTTTAGTTAAAGCAGTTCTAAAACCAACTTCATGAGTTCCTCCATCACCTGTTTTAACATTATTAACAAAAGATATAATATTTTCATTATATGTATCAGTATATTGAAAAGCAATATCTACTTCAATGCCTTGTTTTGAGCCACTAAAACTACATATTTTATGTAACACATTCTTATTTTCATTAATCATAGAAACAAATGATACAAGACCATCATCATAATGAAATGAAACATTTTTATTATCTTCTTTATCTTCTACTTCAATTGTAAGATTTTTAATTAAAAAAGCACTTTCTTGCATTCTTTCAACAATTGTTGTATAGGAAAAATTAGTTGTAGAAAAAATATCTGGATCTGGTAAAAATCTAACTGTTGTTCCTGTTTTATTAGTATTACCTATTTTCTTTAATGGAACTTCTACCCTTCCACCATTTGAAAACTTTATGTAATATTCTCCACCATCCCTTTTGATTACAACTTCCATCCATTTAGACAAAGCATTAACTACACTTGCTCCAACTCCATGAAGTCCACCAGACACCTTATAACCATCTGTTTCAAATTTTCCTCCAGCGTGAAGTACTGTATAAATAACTTCAGGAGTTGATTTTCCGGATTGATGAAGGCCTACTGGAACACCACGACCATGATCTTCAACTGAAATTGATTTATCTTCATGTATTGTAATTTTAATATAATCTCCAAATCCATTTATTACTTCATCTATTGCATTATCAACAATTTCCCATACTAAGTGATGTAACCCTCTTTTATCAGTAGAGCCTATATACATACCAGGTCTTTTTCTTACTGCATCAAGACCTTCAAGAATTTTTATACTATTTTCATCATATTTAAGTGCCATAACTACCATCTCCAGTTTTTATTTTATCATATTTTTTATTATTTTCCAAATCAACTTTACACTTTTGTTTATTATAAATATATTATGTTTTTATCTCATTACGTTTTTGATACGACTTTTTAATTTTTTTCACATATTTTCGATAAATTAAAAAAAGAAGAAATTAATCTCCTTTATGTTCAATTAAATTAATATCTACTTTATTAATTGATTCAAATCTTTTGGTAATTTTATCTGTTGTTGTATGAATATCTTGAACATCTTTTGATACACTATCAATACTTTTAGATAGTTTATCCCAACGTTCTTTATATCTTGAAAATTCTATTCCTAGTTTATTTAATTCTTCATGAATAATAGATGTATATTTATCTCTTTCAATATTTTTAAGTAATACTTGAATAACAGTTAGA
>JAQXMG010000015.1 GCA_029012525.1 bacterium | reverse complement strand
GATATTGAAACTATTTTAATATTAAACAACCATATTAATAAATATTTAGCTTTTTCTGTATATAATATTGTATATTATACAACTGAAAAAGATGGACTATGGGATATTATTCATAGTGATGGAATAGAAAAAAATACCATTTTATTTAATTACTAAAAATTCAAAAAGTAAATTAAGAACTAGATAAAATATATAATTTTTTTTATCAGTTTTATTGAATAACAAAAAAAAATATGTTATAATTTACTACATTGATGAAATGTTGTGATGAAAAGAGTAGGATTTATTTTATTTATAGAGAGCTTATATTTGGTGGAAATAAGTAATAAAAAAATCTGAACATGGTTTCTAAACAGATTTATTGATAGGTAAATAAATACGTTTGCCAGCGTTAATGGCTTAAGATAAGTATTAACTTATAAATTAAGGTGGTACCACGAAAATATTCGTCCTTATTGAGGAAGAATATTTTTTATTTAAGGAGGAATATTATGAGATATTTTGAAAAAATTAGTTTTGAAAGATTTAAAAAAGATGTAACAGATGATATAAAATTATATGAAGAGTACCAATTACCAAAAAGAAGTACAAAATGTAGTGCAGGATATGATTTTTCATCATTAATAGATTTTACTTTAAATCCAGGCGAAACCATAAAAATTCCAACAGGAGTAAAAGTTAATATGGAAAGTGATGAAGTATTATTTCTTATTGTAAGAAGTAGTATGGGATTTAAATATAATATAAGAATGTGTAATCAAGTTGGAGTTATAGATAAAGATTACTATAATAATCCTGATAATGAAGGACATATGTGGATTTGTCTGAAAAATGAAGGTGATAAACTTTATGAAGTTAAAAAGTTTGATAAAATATGTCAGGGTATTTTTATAAAATATTTAACAATAGATAATGAAGAAGAAATAAATAAAGTAAGATGTGGTGGTATAGGAAGTACTACTAAGGAGGTAGATCATGAATAATAAAAAATATTATATAACAACACCAATTTATTATCCAAGTGCAAATTTTCACATTGGACATTGTTATACAACTATAATTGCTGATTCAATAGCAAGGTTTAAAAGATTACAAGGTTATGATGTTTTTTTCTTAACAGGTTCAGATGAACATGGTTTAAAAATAGAAAATAAAGCTAAAGAAAAAGGTGTTACACCAAAAGAATACGTTGATGAAATAGTAGAAAATGCTAAGGATTTATGGAAATCTTTAAATATTAGTTATGATAAATTTATTAGAACAACAGATGATTATCATGTTGCTACTGTTAAAAAAATATTTAGTAAACTTTATGAACAAGGAGATATTTATCTTGGAGAATATGAAGGAATGTATTGTACACCTTGTGAGTCATATTGGACTAAATCGCAACTTGTAGATGGTAAATGTCCTGATTGTGGTAGAGAAGTTTCTTTAGTAAAAGAACAAAGTTATTTTTTCCGCCTAAGCAAATATGAAGAAAGGATTAAAAAACTTTTTGAAGAACAAAAAGACTTTATTCTTCCTGAATCTAGAAAAAATGAAATGGTTAACAACTTTTTAAATAAAGGATTGGAAGATTTATGTGTATCAAGAACAACATTTTCTTGGGGAATACCAGTTGATTTTGATCCTAAACATGTTATATATGTTTGGATTGATGCTTTAACTAATTACATAACAGCTTTAGGTTATTTAAGTGATGATGATTCTAATTTTAAAAAATATTGGCCTGCAGATCTTCATTTAGTTGGAAAAGAAATTGTAAGATTTCATACCATTATTTGGCCTGCGCTTCTTATGGCACTTGATTTGCCACTTCCAAAAGGAGTATTTGGACATGGTTGGTTAAAAATAAATGGCGACAAAATTTCTAAATCTTTAGGAAATTATAAAGATCCAAGAGAATATATAAATACTTATGGTGTTGATGCAGTAAGATACTTTGCTTTAAGAGAAGTACCTCTTGGAAGCGATGGTAATTTTTCAGAAGAAGCATTAAAACAAAGAACTAATACTGATCTTGCAAATACTCTTGGTAATCTTTTAAATAGAACAATTTCAATGTCAGAAAAGTATTTTGATGGAATAATAAAAAATCCTAATAAAAATGATGAACCAAGTAAACAACTAATTGATGATGTTAATACTTTAAAGCAAAAAGTAGAAGCAAATATGGAACAATTAGATGTAAGTAATGCATTAGATAATATCTTTGATATTTTAAGAAAATGCAATAAATATATTGATGTAGAAATGCCATGGATACTTGCTAAAGAAGAAAAATACGAAGAATTAGAAACTGTTTTATATAATATTTTAGAGTCAATAAGAATTTGCAGTATTTTTCTAAAATGCTTTATGCCAGAAACAGCAGATAATATCTTTAGACAATTAAATACTGATAAAACAACTTATGATACTTTATATTTTGGTTGTTTAGAAAATAATCATAAATTAGGTCAAAAAGAGATTTTATTTAATAGAATTGATTAAAAATGTAAAAAGTAATGTAAAATAGAAAAAAACATTACTTTTTCTTTGTTTTTATAGAAAAACACATCTATAATTAAAGTGCAGTTTTATAGAGAAAAGGAGAATTTTATGATAATAAAAAGAAAATCTGTAGTATCTATATTTATTGTATTTTTTATATTATTAATAGTTCCTGTTTTAATGTATGGAACTATACTTGATTTAATTTATAGTGGTTTATTAATTTTTACTATTTTTAAGCTTTGAGTCTTTTTTAAGACTCTATTTTATAAGAAAGGAATTTTTTTATGTATATAGATACTCATTTACACTTATCAAATGAAGATTATAATATTGATGAAGTAATAAAAAGAGCAAAGGTTTCTGATGTTAATTATTTTATAACAGGTGGTACTAACAAAGAAAATAACTTATGTGATATTGAGTTATCAAAAAAATATGAAGAAGTATATATTACATTAGGGTTTCATCCAGAGTATGCTGATATCATTACTGAAGAAGATATAAAATTATTAGAAAATCAAATAGTTGAAAACAGTAAAAAAGTGGTAGGAATAGGTGAAATAGGGCTTGATTATCATTATGGAAAAGAAACTAAAGAAAAACAAATTTGGTTATTAAAAAAGCAATTAGAGTTGGCAAAAAAATATCATTTACCTGTTGTTATTCACTCACGAGATGCAACTTTTGATACTTATAACATATTAAAGGAAAATAAAGTTACCGGTGTTATTCATTGTTTTTCTGGAAGTTTAGAAACCGCCAAAGAATATATAAACATAGGATTTAAATTAGGAATTGGTGGCGTTGTAACTTTTAAAAATAGCAATTTAAAAGATGTAGTAGAAAAAATTGATATAAAAGATATTGTTTTAGAAACAGATAGTCCATATTTATCTCCTTATAGAGGATGCAAAAATGAACCAAAAAATATAAAAATAATTTCAGATTATGTAGGAAATATAAAAAAATTAAGCGAAAAACAAATGCAAAAAATATTATTAAAAAACACATTAGATATTTTTAATATAAAAGTAAAAAATATGAAAAATTAGTATAATTTTAAAAAAAACTATTGCTTTAAATTTTAAAATATAGTATGATTTTTATTGTAAAGGAGGATAGAAAAAATGATGGGTGAAGAAAACAATTCAAGAAAGGTGTTCTTATCAGTTTTAGGAGTTGCAATTTTACTTGTTGCTGTAGTAGGAATTTCATTTGCAGCTTATACTTTGTCTACAACTTCTAATGAAGCTAATACAATTAGTACAGGTACAATCACTATGAGTTATACAGAACCAACAAATGGTATTCTTTTAGAAAATGCATTACCAGTTGCAGATGATACTGCAAAAGTTTGGACTGAAGCTGGAAAAGTATTTTCATTCACAGTTGCAGCAACAGCAAGTGGAACTGTAACAGTACCTTATGAAATTAGTGTTACTAAAGATGGTGCATCAAATTTAGCAGATTCAGCAGTAAAAATTTATCTAACAAAAGGTGATTTAGGAACTGAAACTGCTGTATTTGAGCCAAAATTAATGAGTACAGTTGTTGGACAAAATAAAGGATTAAGAACTGGTTCTGATGTTATTCATACTGAAACAGTTAATTTTGTAAGCGGAAATGCTGCAAATGCAACTACTAAATATAACTTAAGAATTTGGGTTGATTCTGCTGCAACAGTTACTCAAGGACAAAATTATAAAATCTTTGTTAACGTTGATTCAGCTGTAAAACCAATTGGTAAATAATTTTATTTAAAAACAGTTAAAAAAAATTTAGAAGGAGGAATATTATGGACAGTAATAAAAAAACATTAGTACTTTCAATTATTGGAGTATTAGTTCTAGTTTTAGTAGTTGTTGGTGTTTCATATGCAATGTATACATTTACAGGTACAGGAACTAAAGAAAATGTTATCACTACTGGTAGTATTTCAGTTACTATTGATCCTACTCAAGGTGAAACAGTAAATGGTGTATTAATTGACAAACAAACTATTACTTTAACTAATCAATATCCAATGACTGATGCAGAAGGATTAAAAAGTGCTGAAGTATTAAGATTCTATGTTTCTGCTACATTAAGTGGAACAACAACAATTAATTATGAAGTTGGTATGGCAAAAGATACTTCAACTTTAGAAGATGGCGAAGTTAAAGTTAATTTAACTAAGAAAGTAGGAACAGGATCTGCTTCTTATGTAAAAGGAACTGCTACTACTGGTGTACTTGTTAGTTCATTCGCAGCTGATGCTGGAACTTTATCAAATACAACAGTTACTAATTATTTATTAGATAAAGGATCTTTTACAACTAGTGGAATCGTTACTTATGAAATGAAGATGTGGGTTGATGAAAACTATGATTTACCTACAACTGATACAAGTGCTGGAGATGTTCATTCTAATCAAACAACTTCAGAAAGTTATTCATTCAAAATTAAAGCATACGCTACACAAGCTGCTTAATAAAATAATTAACATTACTATGAAAAATAGTAATGTTTTTTTATTTACTACTTTTTTTTTAACAAAATATATGGTAATATATAATTATATGATAAGGTAGGGATACTATGGATAAAAATGATAGAAGTTTTGATAAAAAAGAACTTAAAATTGCCGATAAAGTTGCCGATGAATTATTAATAAGAAGAAAAGAACATATTTTGATTTGGCTTTTTTTATTAATTCTTGTCTTACTATGTTCTTTTTTTCCAGCACTTGTATTTTCAAGAATAGGATATCATAGTTTACCAGTTGATAATTATATTCAAGAAGGAAAAGTACTATTTTCATTTGAAGAAGGAAGTAGAAATATAGAAATAGTAGATGCAACACCAACTTCTGATTTAGTTGGAAAATCGATGACAAAAGATAATGAATATTTCAAATTTAGAGTAGCAATTACTTCAAAAAGTAAAAAGAAAACCAAAATAACTTATGAAATATCTCTTACTCCAAATATAACAACACTTGATCCTAAATATGTTAGAATTTATCTTGTTGAAGATGGTAAAGAAATTCTAATTAATGGCAAAAGTGTGAATAATTTTTCAGAATTGTCAGATAGTACTATTAGAGAGGGGTCAAAACTTTTATATAAAAACACTGTAACAGGAAAAATAAATAAGACTTATACATTTAAAATGTGGTTATCAGATAAATATGAATTAAAAGATATTGAAGAAACTTTTAGTTGCTTTGTTAATGTAGATGCTTATTAGAATTTGAAAGGGATTGTTATTTATGAATGCATTAAAAAAAATTGCTAGGGTGATATCAAATATTGTATTTTATGTACTTGTTGCAATCATTATATTATTAATAGTTTATGTGATTATAGTAAATGTATATAAAAAACAAGATAGATTAGGTGATATACCAATAAACTTTTATACTATTTTAACAACAAGTATGGTTCCTAAAATACAAGCAGGTGACATTGTAATAACTTATAAAGATAAAAATGACTTGTATGATGAAGGAGATGTTATTACTTTTGTTTCTGAAGGCAATATGACTAAAGGTATAACAATTACTCATCGTATTATCAAAAAAGAAATATTAAATGGTAATTACTTTTATTATACTAAAGGAGATGCTAATAACACTGCTGATACAAGTCCAGTATCTAGTTCAAATGTAATAGGAAAAGTAGTTTTAAAAATTCCTAAAGCTGGTTATATTCAACAATTTATGGTTAGCAAATTTGGCTGGTTAGTTGTAGTAGTCTTACCATGTTTAGCAATTATTATTTATGATATTGTAAAAATATTTGAAAGAGCATTTAAGATAAAAAAAGAAAAAGATTTATTAAGTAATGAAAATACCAAAGAAAAAAGAAAAGATTTAGATAAAGCACTTAATTTTGAATATGTATCAAAAGATTTACAAGATAAAATAGATACAGTTTATGATGCTGTAGGAATCGATAATAATAAAGAAGAAATATTA
>JAQXMG010000014.1 GCA_029012525.1 bacterium | reverse complement strand
AAACATTAGTTTCATCTAAATAGCTTTTACCAAAATAATTAGAAAAATTTTCTTCATTTACTAATTCTTGTTCTGCTAAAGAATTATAAGATGAAATTGTTGCTATTTTTAATTCATCTGGAGTTTTAAAAATATATCCTTTAATGTAATAGGAAAAATTATCGGGATCATTTTCATAAATTTTTTTCATACTTAGATAAGTTTCATCTGTTAATCTTACAAGATACATATAATTATTACTATCTACTGCAATATAGTATTTCAAAGTTACATTGTTACTAGTTCTATTTACAACATAATATGGTAAATAATTTATTTCTAAGCCAACATAAGCTGTTTTATTATCTTTTCCAAGCATAACAAGTTCACTATAATCTTTAGTTGTCGTTTTTTGCAGTTCTATTTTTGCTAAATAAAAAAAAGTTAATGATAAAATTATTAAGAAAAATCCTAAATATAATATTTTTTTGTTAACTTTATATAATAACCTTTTTTTCATAATCAGCTTCCTTCTACTTTGTAAAAGTTAAACTATTAACCATTTCTAAAGCAACTTCATCAACATTAACACCAGAAACATAGTAATCAGTTGAATATACTAAAGCATACTTATTGTCAGTTAAAATATAATATAATTTATCAAAGCTTTTTGGATCATCATAAGCAATTTCAACTAATAAAGCAGAATAACCTTTTTCAGTATTTAAATCAGTTGTTGTAAATACTTCGCCTTCTTCTTCAAATGATTTTATTATTTCTTGCTTCATTAATTCATAGTCACTAGCTAAATACGTAGTATAACCATAAGATACTGATATAATTCCTGAATATCCAGTTTCATCAATTTTGGGAACATATATATAATAATTTTCTTCTTCACTATCTAAATATTCATTCCAAGAATTATCATAATTATAACTAACAAAAGAATTAGATACTTTACTCATTTTATCATTACTTCCAATAGATAATATTAAACCAACTATTAAAGAAAATACAATAATTACTATTGAAACAATTATAACAACTTTTTTTACTTTTTCAGATGTTCCATTTTCTACAAAATAATATTTATTTTTATATTGTCTTATATTTCCTGATAAAACTAAATTGTTGAATATTTCTTCTTTATTTTCTTTAGTGATTTCTTTTAATACATCTTCTTTAGCAATAGTAGTATTTTTATCAAAAGCGTTATATTTTGCAAAAACGTTTTTAACAAATAAAATATCTTCTTCTTCAACTTTACTATTACGAAATAAATGAACATCTATTTTTTCTTTTTTATTATTAACCTGAGATTTTATACTTGTAATAACACCACTTATTCCTATAATTGTAAATAATAATGATATAAAATAATCTTTTAATATTGCAATAGTAAAATCACTGTTTTGATAAAGATAAGAAATAGATACTGAAGTATTTTCTTTTAAAATTAATAAATAAGGTATTAAAACAAAAGTTGAAATAGTTACAACAATTAAAGAAACAACCGTTATAAAAACTGGCAATTTTTTATCTACTTTACCATTAAATAATTGATAACCTTTTAATGCACCAAGAGCAATAATAATAGCTAATAATGATAAAATCATATTGCCATAAACATACATTAAAACCCAAGGAATTGCTGCGATAAATCCTCCTATTAATGCCCCAATTATTCCTGTAAAATAACTTTTATTATTCATAAAAACACCTCCACTTTAACTATTTAAATTATAACATTAATTAAATAAAAAAAGTAGATAATTTTCTACTTTCAAACTATTCTTCCTCTATAAGACCATAGTCATTATTTTTTCTTCTGTACAAAACACAAGTCTTGTTACTATTAATGTTTTTAAAAACATAAAAATCGTGTCCTAAAAGCTCCATCTGTAAAATTGCTTCATCCTCATCCATTGGTTTTAATTCAACCTGTTTTCTTTTAACAATTTTATTCTTATTTTCCTCTAAATACATGTCATTCATTTCAAGTTGTTCAAATGAAAAATCATATTTGGCTTTCATTTTTTTACTTTCAATTCTTGTTTTATTTTTGATGATACTTCTTTCAAGTTTATCCAAAGCAGTATCAACTGCTGCATAAAAATCTTCACCAAATTCTTCAACTCTTAATGTTAAATTTTTAAGAGGTATAGTTACTTCTAATTTTTGTTTTACTCCATCAATTTTAAATAGTAAATTTGCTACTACTTCTTCATCTTCTTTAAAATATCTTCCTAATTTTTCAAATTTAGACTCCGCATATTCATTCATTGCAGATGTTATTTTTAAATTTTTTCCTCGAATATTTAATTTCATTTAATTCCCTCCCTATAATTAAATTATACCAAAATTTGTAAAAAAAAGCCACTACTTAGTGGCTAATGTCTGTTTAATTACGTAAACGTCCAATGCTTGTAATCCTTTTTCTGTTTCGATAAGTTTAAAAGATACATAATCGCCTTCATTAAGTGACTTATAACCATCTTGTTTGATTGCAGAGTAATGAACAAATACATCTTCTCCAGGTTTATATTCAATAAACCCAAATCCTTTTTCATTATTGAACCATTTTACAAAGCCCTTCACAAATAACACCTCTTTTTCTTATACATTTATAAAACTTAACACCTATCCGGATCTTTAGTGTTGTAAATATATAATAACAGATTTTAAAATTAATGAACGAAAACTGCCATATATTGTTTTATTATATCCTTGTCTGGTAACACTAAAACAAAATAAAAGCTACTATTTAGTAGCTATTGTTTTCTTGATTTAATAGACGTTTAATGCTTGAAATCCTTTTTCCGTTTCAACAAGTTCAAATGACACATAATCTCCCTCGTTAATTGACTTGTATCCATCTTGTTTTATCGTAGAATAATGTACAAAAACATCTTCTCCAGGTTTATACTCAGTAAATCCAAAACCTTTTTTTGTTATAAATTATCCACATTTGGTAGTATAAGCTTTTCTTATTTGTTTTTTAAAATTTCTAGACAATAAAGGACAGACTACTTCATTTTCAAATACAATTTTATTGTTTTCAAAGTCAATAATTTTTACGTTTTCAATATTTATGATTGCACTTTGATGACTTCTAAAAAATCTATCATCGAGAGTTTCTTGCAATTCATTTAAACTTCTAAATAAATGAAATTTTCCCATTTTAGTGATTATTATTGCCTTTTTACCATTCAGTTGCTTTTCAATGTAATAGATGTCATTAAAAGGTATTCTGTATAATAATTTATCACAAAAAATATTTAATACTGGTTTTTTAACATCAAGAATACTTAAAATATTAGTAATATCATTTTCTAAATTAATGTTTAAATCAACATTATTTTTTATTACATCAATTAAAAACGAATAATCAAATACTAAATTATTTAAATTAAGTATATTTTCTTTACCAACGACAATAACAAAGGCAGCCACCATTTTATATTCTTTTTTAATTAATCTAACTAATCTTTCTGCACTTAACTTTTCACTATCTTCAATTATAAAAATATTTGTTCCATAATTATCCCTGCATAGATTTATAAAATCTTCATTATCATTATCAAATCTATATACTTCGTAATATAAATCTAAATTCATCATTATTTTATTAATAATATTAACATATTTTTCACTATTTTCTATGTTTTCAGTTAGGGTTACAAACTTTAACATTTCGTTTCCTCATTTCTTTTTTAATATTTTTTATTTTTTGGATTAAAAAAATAGTCTTTTTCGCTATTTCATTAATTTTAAAAATGCCTCTTTATGAAAAGTATTTATACTTCTTGATGAATATAATTTTTGATCTTTACCAAATTTTGTAAAATCCATTGTATCAGAAATATAGTTAATACTCTGTTTCTTCCAATATATTCTAAGTATTATCTCTGTTTCATAATCATTTAAATTCTTTTCTTTACATAATCTTAAAAGTTCATTCTTATCATTTGATAAATACAAAGCTCCTAATCTTTTTGGCATTTTTCTTCTTCCTTTACTACTAAATAATGCATGTATGCTGACATCAAACATCCTAAAATTATGCATAAAAATACGCTAACATAAATACTTGGTATTAATGCAGTTATTATAAAAAATGATGTCCAAGTAAAAGTAGTACACATAATTGTAGAATTCAAATGATAGGTTTCACCTAAAAATGTCCTTGTGAAAAAGAATCCTATCAAGAAAAATGAAAGTTCAACAAATGCATTATTAAATATGGCTATGGCAACAACACCAACTGTTTGAATAAGTTGAATTGGTATAGTTATACCATAGAATATCACGTTTTCTAGGGTATGTTGTAACTTTTCAGCATTTGCTCTAGAAAAATCTTCAATAGCAGTTGTATCATTAAACCATATACCATTTTTTCTTTTTCTTTTTTTCTTATTTTTTTCTTCCATACAACACCTCTGTTTAGTAAAAAGTAATGGGCCCATATATTTTTTACTATTTCAAATTAGCAAGTTTTTTTGATAATGTTTTGGCAAATTTAGCTTCTTTCTTGAATGAAGGAAACCAAAGCCAACTTACTGGCATTAAAATCACCTCTCTTTATTTCTTATAATTAATTCTTTTATAAAAATTATTATAAACATAACAACTAAAAAATCAATTGATGCAATAAACTTTAAAAGATTATTTATATCTGATATCTCAACAAATCTTAGCTTATATAAATAACAAATATATTGTATAAAAGTATTAATTATAAAGCTAATCACACCATATAATACATATTTCAAATTTTTAT
>JAQXMG010000013.1 GCA_029012525.1 bacterium | reverse complement strand
CTTCATAGCAATATTACTTGAAAAATCTCCATATTCCTTATTTTTTGGAACTTCAATTTCAATTTCCTCAACTGGAATATCCAAAGAAAGACACATTTTTATCTTATATTTTAAGATTAATTCAATATCCATAATTATTCCTCCTTAAAAGATATTAAAAGGGAAAAAATTTCTTCTTCTATTTGATAACTAATTATAATATCATTTTTAAATATTTGCAAATTTTTTATTAATATTTTTAAATTGAATTCTTTTTTTAACAATTTATCATGTAAATAAAGTATTTTTTCTTTAAAATTAAACTTTAAAATACTATCGTTATCTTCTTTTATTAACATTAATTTATCTATATTAAATATATATTTAGTCTTATTATAGCTAAAATTAATAATATTTTTATCTAAAAAACCTTTAGTTTCAAATTCAAAATCATTAATTTTTAAATACACAATTAGATTATTTATAACAATCACCTCAAGATAACAAAAAGATTATATCACAAAATAATAAAAATACACATATTTTTTGTAATATTTTTCATACTAAATGTAGATTTGGAGAAAAACTTATGAAAATATTTAAAAATATCTTAAGAGTTTTAGTTATTATATTAATTTTATTTTTAGGTCTTAATCTTTTAGGAACTATTTATTCCTTTATTACACCTAAGGTTGATATAAAAAGTGCCAATAGCTTTTCAATTTATGATAAGGATAATACTTTAATTTATTATGGATCAAGTACTAATAATGATTCTTGGGTGGATTTAGAAGATATGGGAAATTACGTTATTATAGCAACTATCTCAGTAGAGGATAAAGATTTTTATAATCATAATGGTTTTAATTATTTAAGAATTATTAAAGCAATGTATGAAAATATTAGAAATGGTGAAATAGTTCAAGGGGCCTCTACAATAACTCAACAATATGCTAAAAACTTATTTTTAAGTTTTGATAAAACCTGGGAAAGAAAATGGAAAGAGATGTGGCTTACTTTTTCTTTAGAAAATAGTTATTCTAAAGATGAAATCTTAGAAGGTTATCTAAATACAATAAACTATGGTCATGGTAATTATGGCATTGCTAATGCTTCTAAATATTATTTTAATAAAAAGGTAGATAATTTATCACTTGCTGAAGTATCAATAATTGTTGGTATTCCAAATTCACCAAGTAATTATTCTCCAATTGCTAATTACGAACTTGCAAAAAAAAGACAAGAAGTTGTATTAACAAGAATGGTTGAAAATGGTTATATAACAGAAAGAGAAAAAGAAGAAGCTTATAATGAAGAATTAACTTTTTATGGCAAACATGATACTTTAAATTTGACTACTTTATCTTATTATAAAGATGCTGTTATGGAAGAATTAGATAGTATTAAATCTATTCCTGATAGTTATATTGAAACAAATGGATTGAAAATTTATACTACTCTTGATTTAGAAGCACAAACGTCACTTGAAAAAGGTGTTAAAGATATTAAAAAAATTGAAGATATTCAAACTGCTAAAGTAATAATTGATGTAAAAACAGGAGGCATTTTAGCTCTAGTTGGAGGTACCAATTATAACGCATCAACTTTTAATAGAGCAACAAATTCAATAAGGCAACCTGGCTCTTGTATTAAACCTTTTTTATATTATAGTGCTTTGGAAAATGGTTTTACTTCAAGTAGTACCTTTTTAAGTGAAAAAACTACTTTTCATTTTGATAATGAAAAAAGCTATAGTCCTTCAAACGTTGGAGAAGTTTATGCTAATAAAGAAATATCGATGGCTGCTGCCATAGCTTATTCTGATAATATATATGCAGTTAAGACTCATTTGTTTTTAGGTGAAGATAAGTTAGTAGATACTTTAAGAAGAGTTGGTATTACAACAGAACTTGATAGTACTCCATCTCTTCCTCTTGGCACTTATGAAGTAAATATTATTGAACTTGCAACAGCCTATGCTATAATTGCTAATGAAGGAAAAAATGTTAATAGTCATTTTATTACAAAAGTCTTAGATAACTATGGCAATGTTCTTTATGAATATAAAGAACAAGATGAAGAACAAATATTAGACAGGAGTTTATCATTTATAATTAGTGAACTTCTAAGTGGATCTTATGACACAAACTTGATTGACTATACTTATCCAACTTGTATTAATATTTTAAATAGTTTAACTAAAAAATATGCTTTAAAAAGTGGCAGTACTGATACTGATGCTTGGGTAATTGGTTATAATAGAGATATAGTTCTAGCAACTTGGGCTGGATATGATGACAATAAAAAAATTGAAAGTGAAGTTGTATCTTATAATAAAAAATCCTGGGCTACTTCCATGGAAATGTATCTAAAAGATAAACCCGATAGTTGGTATAGCATTCCTGAAAATGTAGTTGGTGTTTTGGTAGATCCAATAACTGGAAAGCCTGCTACTAAAGATTCTAAAAACAAAAAAATTCTTTATTACATAAGTGGTACTGAACCAAATACGAATGAAGAATTAGATGATTTTGTAAAGGATTTAATTGAATAATTAATCATCAATTATAGAAACATAATCTCCAGTTTTTAAAAGATTTGCATTGGCATCATCAGTATCAAGATGAAGTTCAAAATTAAAGTTATCTCCTTCTTTAATATAGACTTTATCTAAAATAGATGCTTTATCACCATTTGTTTTAACTTTATAGTAAGGTTTAATTAGATTAAGTCTTTTTCTGTCTTCTTTATTTATATGAATATGGCGATTAGCTATAATACAACATGATTTTGTAAGTTTTTTATCACCATTTGCTATTGTAATTAATGTTGCATCTAATAAGTTTCCAGATTCCCTAACTGGGGCATCAATACCTAAGGTATAACAATCAGTTTTTGAAACCTCAACTTGAGTATAACTTCTTTCGGGTCCTACTATTCTCACATTATTTATTTCACCTTTTGGACCAATTAAACTTACTTTATAAATACTTGCATATTCTCCACTTTGACTTAAATCCTGTTTTTTATCTAGATAAATATCTCCAAAAAGATAGACAAAATCCTCTCTTGTTAAATGAACATGTCTATTTGAAACTCCTACTTTTACTTCCACAATATCCTCCTTACTAAGATAGTTTGTTCTTTTTAAAAACCTCGTTATAATATTTTAAATAGAATTTATTTAATCTTCCTTTATAGTTTTCTTTCCATGGTTTATTGCGTCCACAATAATGAATAATTACTGTATTTTCTTTAATCCATTTTATATTAACATTAAGTTTATTTACCCTTTTAAAAGCTAAAAGTCTTTCAGTCATATTATATACATAAGGATCAAGAGGAAGAATTTTACTTGAATAAAGACCACTTATTACATCTTGATCAGGAAGTATTAAATACTTTTCATTTTTTTCAATAAATTTAAATACATCTTTGATATTTTGATGACGTCTTAATTCTTTTAAATTCATAACCATAACACCAGAATTAATATAAATATCTTCTTCCATTTGTAACCTTATTTTATTAAATAAACTAATAGGTCCAAAAACATGAGATGCTGCTGCAAAATAGTAATTTTCTAAATCAATGTTATATAATTTTTCCAATGAATTTATTACAACTAAATCCGGGTCTAAGTAAAGAATCTTATCAATATCTTTTGGTAAATAAAAAGCCGCAAAAATTCTATAATACATTTCTTTAGGATATCTATCAGTAACTTTAGCTTTATTTAACTTTTTCTCATTTATTTTAACATCGATAAATTTGCACCTATCAATAGGAAGATATTTCATAAAATAAGAAAAATCTTCTTCATTTAAACTACTATTCATTACATAAATCTTAAAAAATACATTTTTATTTGATTTTAATAAAGAATAAACCATAACTACTAATTGTTCTTTATAATTACTATCTAATGTAACAAGTATATTCATATATTTCCTCTTTTCTAATTTATTATATCACAATAATATCAAATAATAATATTTTTATAAAAACATCATATAATTTATTAGTTTAAGAAAGGATGATTTTTATGAATAATGGATATTATAACCCAAATTATGAAAGTAATATAATGCCTCCAACAGGATACCCAACTACTGGTGATGAACTACCTTTAGAACAATCTTATGTTGAAAATATACTAAGATTAAACAAAGGTAAGGTTGCAAGTTTTTACATGTCTTTTCCTGATTCTAATGAATGGAGAGATAGGATTTTTACTGGAATTGTTGAACAGGCTGCTAGGGATCACGTTGTAATAAGTGATCCAAAAACTGGGAAATGGTACATTTTGTTAACAATTTATTTAAACTTTATTGTATTTGATGAAAAAATTAATTATAAAGTAATTTAAATATTGATGTAAGTTTTAATTTTATGGTATAATTTCTTTATTATAGGATGGTGGTAAGATGAAGTATGTTATTATTATTTT
>JAQXMG010000012.1 GCA_029012525.1 bacterium | reverse complement strand
TTTAACTCATTTGATTTATCATTTACTACTAATATTTTGCTTTTTCTTAGATATTTATCTTCTTTTTCTTGATTATTTTGTTCTTTTTTTATTTTTTGATCTACTATTATTAAAAATTCACTACCTTTGTTTACTTCACTTTTAACTATTAATGTTCCATTTAACATTTTTATGATCTTATGTGCCATTTTTGTTCCTACATCTAGATTCTTTAATACTTCAAAGTCTTTTTCATCATAGGTATTGGAACTTAATATTTCATTTACTTTATCTATATCCATACCTATTCCTGAATCTGTTATCGTTATTATTAAACGACATACATCATATTTTATAATTGAATTTATTTTTCATATAAATCCCAATATTCCGCCATAATGCTCTCTTATTTTTTAAATTTTATTTATAATAAAAAATTATGACATTTTATATAAATATTATAACATTGATAAATAATAATTTATTTAATTTTTATCATACGTGTTATAATTATGTTGGTGAAATTTATGAAAGACTTATTAGCAAAATGCAAATTATGCCCTAGAAATTGTAATGTAAATAGACATAAAGAAGTTGGTTTTTGTAAAGCAAAAGATTCAATAAAGATTGCAAGAGCAGATCTTTACTACTATGAAGAGCCTTGTATTTCAGGTGATTCTGGTAGTGGCGCTATATTTTTTTCATATTGTAATTTAAAATGTTTATTCTGTCAAAATTATGAAATATCAGAAGAAAATATAGGAAAAGAAATAAGTATTGAAAAATTTAGCGATATTTGTCTTAAATTGCAAAAAAAAGGAGCTTTAAATATTAATTTAATTACTCCAACTCATTATATTCCTTTAATAAAAGAAGGATTGATGCTTGCTAAAGAAAAAGGTTTAACTATTCCAATTGTCTATAATACGAGTAGCTATGAAAATGTTGAATCATTAAAATTGCTTGATGGTTTAATTGATATTTATTTGCCAGATTTTAAATATTATAATGATGAAATTGCAATAAAATATTCAAGTGCTAGAAATTATGTAAATGTTTGTAAAAAAGCCATTGCAGAAATGTATCGCCAAGTAGGAAAATCTATGTTTGATGATAATGGCATTATGAAAAAAGGTGTGATTGTAAGACACTTACTTCTTCCAAATATGGAAAATGACTCTAAAAAAATAATCGAATATTTGTACAAAACTTATAAAGATGATATCTATATTAGCATAATGAATCAATATACTCCTATGAAAAAATTAAAATATGAAGAATTAAATCATAAAATAAGTGATGATGTTTATGATGATGTTATAAATTTTGCATATGATCTTGGAATTAGAAATGCATTCATTCAAGAAGGAGAAACACAAAAAAAGAGCTTTATTCCTGATTTTAGAAATCAAGAATTTTAAGCTCTAATCTATATTAAACGCTACATCAACTAGCGATTAGCGTCTATATTATTTTATGTATACATTACTGTTTTGTTCCAGTTTTTAAATTATTTTATAATTAATAAAGAATACTAATTTTATGTATTATAATCAAATAATATTTATATATTATTAAAAAAACTTATTATTTATTTTTTACTAAAATTTTTTTCTTTCATTTGGAAAACATAGTAATAAATTTAACCATTATACTTAGTTCAAAAAAATTCTATAACGATAAACTTGTTAATTGTGCATCAACTATGTACAATTTTTACAATAAATATATTTTTTATATCATGAGTCTATCCTTTTATTATTTTTTACATCCATATTCAATTTTTATTAATTCATTTATATTTAAATTTAAATTAACACATTAATTTATATAATAATTTATCACATAAATATTCACTTTTTTTAATTTCAATATATATTAATCCATAATAACTAAGCAGCAACTGGCTGTCTTTTTTTAATATGTAAAATTTTTTTCATATACTTCAAAAGAAATATTAAATATACTTTTACCAATTGCTTATTCCCCCACCATAATGTTTTCCCTACTTTATAATAAGTAGTTAAATCACACTTATTTATTAATAGCAAAGTTTTATAATGTCTCTCTTTATTTTTTTACACCAATTCATATTCCCTAGCAATAATTCTATTATCACTACAATATTCAATTACATACTTATTTTCTTTCCTGCAAATAATTATTCCAATATTTTTATCATGATTAATATTTTTTAAATTATTATCTACATAATTCATATAAACCTCAATTTGACCTATATGTTCTTTTTTTAATTCTGTTACTTTTAATTCAACGACTACAAAACAATTATATTCATAATTAAACAATAGTAAATCTATATAATTATATCTATCTCCAATTTTTATTTTATATTCACTGCCTATAAAACTAAAATTAGTACCTAATTCTTTCATAAATGATTCAATGTTTTCTAATATTAATTTTTGTAATATTTTTTCTGATATTTTGATATTGCTATAACTATTCTTTATTAATATAGGATTCTTAACAAAATCAACAACATTTGATTGTTCATTATTAATCAGTTTTAAATTTGTTTCTTGATTCAATCTTTCATATTCGTTATTTTTTATTTTATTTCTTAATTGTCTAATAGATAGATTTTGTTGTTCTGATGTCAAAATATAATATCTTATTTTATTAATATCAGTTAATAGCAATAACTCAACATAATGTCCATATGTTAATTGTTGCGACACTGTCGCAAGTTTTTCTATCATTACATAAAACTTTTTCATTCTTGTAAGAGAAGTAAAAGTATAACCTTTTCCCAATTCATTAGTTAGTTTTTTTGAATATTCTTTTATTACTCCATCACCATAATGTTTTCCAGCTTCACTTAATATTTTTCCTACTTTATAATAAGCAGTTAAATCACTATTATTTTTGCTATAATCTTTAGCCTTTTTATATATTTCATTGTTTATTAATTCTTGTTTTATTTTATTATAATAGTTCATATATAATTCCTTTCTATGGACTAAATGTCCTTATTTTATATTGATTTTTATTTAGTTTAATTTCTATACTTCCATCAATATCGGTTCTATATATTTTAGAATCAGATAAATTATCAAGTACTTCTTTATTTGGATGTTTATATTTATTATCTATGCCTACACTTATTACGCTATATTTTGGATTAATTGTATCTATAAATTCCTTACTACTGCTTGTATTTGATCCATGATGTCCTACTTTTAGAAAATCAATATCTGATATATTATATTTTTTTAATATATCTTTTTCTTTCTCTACTCCTGCATCACCCATAAATAAAAATTGTAAATTATTAAATTCAAAATAAATTACATTGGAATTATCATTTTCATTATCATATAAACCTGTATATAAAATTTTCAATTTAGAATCTCCAATATTTAATTCTTCTATATCTTGATAATACTCAATATTTTTTTTATCAAGAACTTTTATTAAAGCTTTTTCTAAATAATTATAATTTCCAATATTAAAGATAACTCTATCAACTTTAAAATTTTCTACTAAATAAATAGCTTCTCCCATATGATCACTATCACCATGAGTAAGGATTAAATTATCTATTTTTCTTATTCCAAGAGACTTTAAATATGGTATTGTTTTATTCTTTACAATTTTAGACGTATATTTATTATCACTTGTCATGACAACTCCACCTGTATCAATTAAATTTATTGTGTCATTTACTGTCAAAAGAATAGAATCTCCTTGACCAATATCAACAAATGTAATTTTATCTTCAAGTTTAAAATGTCCAATATAATTAATTATAAGTAGTATTATTAATGAAATAGAGTAGATTTTTTTATTTATTTTAAGTCCCTTTAAAAGCAAAATAATTGACATATAATAAACGACAATAATTGACATATTTGGTTTACACATTATTATGCTAAATATATTGATTCGTGACAAAAATAGTGACAATTTTTCCATAATAAGAACGAATACGTATAATAAACTATCAAAGAAAGAAAAAATATAACTTATTATTACAAGTGGTAATATTATAAATGATACATATGGTACAAAAAACAAATTATAAATAATAGATAAAAAATTAATTTGATAAAAATTATATATTGTAATTGGAAGAGAGACAATAAAAGAAATAAATGATACTTTTAATAGTTTTTTTAAATATGATTTTTCCTTATTAATATAATCACTCATTATAATTAAAGAAAAACTTATTATAGAAGAATATAAAAGTCCAATATCAAATAAAGTGAGAGGATTAGAAAAAATTATAATGGAAAAAGCAAGAATTAATAAATTTTGTGGTTTGATATAAAAATAAAATATTTTGTTAATTAAAAGAAGAATCGTAAAAATAGAGCATCTAACAACAGACATCGAAAAATTAGTCAAAAACATAAAAAAAATTAAAAATATAATTAAAAACAGATATCTTTTATTTTCACCAATCTTAAATAACTTTAATAATTTTTCTATAATAAAAACAAAAATACTAATATGAGAACCTGATATTGCAAATAAATGACTTATCCCATTTGTACTATAAGAAGATAAAATATCATTATTTAAATCGCTTTTATTACCAAATAATAAAGTGTTAATATATGGATAACTCTTTTCTAATTTATAACTTCTTTTATATAAAAAATTTTTAATCAAATAAAAAATATTACGATTAGTCTTTAATTTTTCAATACTTTTTATTTCGAATATTTTGTATATTTTCTTATTATATAAATACTTTTTATAATTAAAAGTATTTTTTAAAGTATTATTAGTTAAAGTTATTTCTTCAACTGAAATTTTAATTTTATCTCCAATAGAATAATTATTATAAAAATCTTGTTGTTTATCTTTATCTAAATAATAATAACCAATAAATTTTTCATCATTTTTAAGTTCTAACCTAAAACCATAGTCTTTTTTTACTATATTAGTAATAATAACTTCTAATTTATTTACGTTGTTATATTTACTTTCATAAGTTACAAAAAAGTTTACAAATAAAAAATATAAAATAGCTATTAACAAAACAAAATAATAAATAATATTACGTAGTAATAAAATCCTTAATTTGAGCATATAAAGATTCCCCTATTCCAGATACGTTTTTAACTTCTTCAATAGAATTAAATTTAGTTTTCTCACGATAGCTAATAATTGCTTTTGCCTTAGATTCTCCTATTCCTGGTAAAGTCATTAATTCATCAAGTGATGCTTTATTTATTGATACTAGCTTTTTATTTGTTTCATCAGTTTCAACTAAAGTATCAGTTGTACTATCTAAATCATTTGGATTTAAACAAGAATTGTTATTAGATACACAAGTTTTAACACATTCTTCATAAAGTAAATCTTCCTTTTCCTTGACTTTCGTAAAATTAGCTACTTCTTCTTTACTGTAGATAATAATAATCATTTCATCAGTAACTTTTTTACTTAAATTATTAACACTGGTATCGGCATTTTTAGTTAAACCTTCTGCTAAAGCAATAACATCATTTACTCTTTTATTAGAATTAACTTCATAAACACCAGGTTTTTTAACTTCTCCTTTTATCTCCACTGTAACTTTGGTAATTTCATCAACTACAACCAGATTATCTTTCAAAAGATTATCTTCTTCAAATTCATTATTATTGTCATTACTAAACTCATACTTTAAATAAAAATATATAAACACATTTGATATAATAATTATCATAAAAAGAATTACAAATCCCCCAAGAAAAAATTTATTTTCTTTTAAATTTTCCAAAATTTGTTCCATAAAAAAATACCTCCAATAGTATTATTAAAGGTATTTTTAAAAATTCCTTAATTCTTTTGTTGATTTATTTCAAAGCATATTCTTTGTACCATAGTTAAAGCAATACACGTTGATAATGCAAAACTACCGCCATATGACATAAATGGAAGTGGTATTCCTGTTAAAGGCATAAGACCAAGCACTCCACCTAAATTTATTACAATATGAGAAAACAGATAGAAAAATACACCATAACAAATTAATGATTGATAATTTTTAGGTGCTTTTTTACCAATTAAGATTATTCTAATTAAAACAAACATGTAAAGTAACATTAATAAAATAGCACCAACAATTCCAAGTTCTTCTACAATAATAGCAAATATAAAATCAGTATGTCCTTCGGGTAAATACAAATATTTTTGAGTACTATTTCCTAAACCTTTACCAAATATTCCTCCACCATTTATAGCAATATAACCATTACATACTTGATTTCCTTCATTTAAATATCTACTACATGGATCAAAAAAATTAAATCTAGCAAGTTTATCACTTGATAAAAAACTAATAACACCAGTTAAACATAAAACAACTATAGTTATAACAAGAAAAGTACCTGTTCCTACTACTAATAATTTTATTTTCTTTGAGGTTGGTGAAAGTAAAAAGATAAACATCGATATAAGTAAAAATATTAATGCTGTTCCATAGTCATTTTGTAATATTATTAAAAATGTTATAATTCCTATTACAAAAAGAGGAAAAAACATTTTTATAGTATCATTATAAAATTCTTCATCCCTTGTGGTTTCATAATAACAAGCAAGCCACATAATTATTACAACTTTAGCAAATTCACTAGGTTGAATACCAAGTCCACCTATTCCTATCCAACCACTTGCATCATTAACTACAGTTCCATAAACAAGAGCAACAAAAACTAAAAATGTTACTCCGATTAAAGCAACCCAAGAAAGTTTTTTATATTTTGAAGTTGGGATAAACATCATTATTGTACAACCAATAAAACTTCCAAAAAGAAATAATGATTGTTTATAAAAATACCTGCTTGGACTTGCTCCAAACATGTATGCTGTTACATTAGATGCTGAAAAAATCATTATAAGTCCAAAGACAAATAAGATAATTGTAGCAATTAAAAGTTTTTTATCCATATATTTTATTAACTTTTTCATATTATCATCACAATAATAATAACACAAAATAACAAAATTTAAAACTTTATTTAAAAAAATAGATTTTTGTAATGTCAAAAATGTTTCATAACTAATAAACTATATTAGGTAAAAGGAGGATGTCTATGTATTATTATGGTAATTCTTATGGATACGGCAGTTCAGGAAATTGCTGTGGAGTTCCAGCAACACCTTGTTGTGGCGGAGGATACGCTGGATATGGTAATGGATATGCAATTATTTTAGTATTATTTATTCTTTTAATCATTATTCTTGGCGCTAGAAACTGGAACTAATAAGAATATAAACTTGGAAATATAATTTTATATTTCCTTTTTTATTGTTTTGGTGTATAATATACGTAGTTTGGGGTGAAGTATATGTTAACAAATAAAGATATTTTAGATGAAAAATGTAAAATATTAAGACAAGTTAGTAAAGAAGTAGAATTTCCTTTAACTAAAGAAGATAAAAAAAATATAGATTTAATGATTGAGTATTTAACAAATAGTCAAATTGATAAATTAGCTAAAAAATATGATTTAAGACCTGGTATGGGACTTTCTGCAGTACAACTTGGAGTACTAAAAAGATATCTTGTTATAGTACATGAACAAGAAATAAAAGAAACATTTAAAACTTATGTTGTTATAAATCCAAAAATAACAAGTCATTCAGAAGAAATTATTTATGTTGATGAAGGAGAAGGATGTTTATCTGTTAATAGAGATGTTGAAGGTATTGTAAAACGCTTTGCAAGAGTTACCGTTGAAGGTTTTGATATCGATGGAAATCCTATTAAAATAAGAGCAAGAGAAGAACTTGCAATTGCTTTTCAACATGAAATAGACCATTTAAATGGCATCTTATTTATTGATAGAATTGATAAAAAAGATCCATTTAAGGGCGCAGATTTATATAGATCAATATAAAAGATTCACATTATTTTGTGAATCTTTTTAGTTATTAACAATTTTTTCTAAATAAGTAAGGTTATTTCCTATAATATTAACAAAGTCATCTCCAAGTTCTTTTTTTTAACGAAATAATTTCATTTATAATATTTTCTTCATTCATTTAAAATATTTCTAAATATTTTAAAATAATATCATTAATATAATAAAAACTATATTTTTTAAACACTTCATATATTTTTATAAAGTTTTCTTCGTCAATACTATTAAGATAACTCTCTTCATAATTATAAAGAACCATATCAAAATAAAATTCATTTAAATACTTTTCTAAAAACATATTAATTACCTTTTTCCTTTCCTTTAATATAATAATTATCAATAAGTTCCTCTAAAGTAATATTATATTTTTGTTTCATATTAGTATTACTCATACTAAATATTTCATGAAGTTTTCCTGTTTTATCTAATAAAGAAATATTTTTTTCTTTTAAAAATTCTATCTTTGACATAAATTCTCGATATGGAATTCTATTTATAGTATTTTTGTTTAATTTAGTATCTACATTATTTTCATTACAGATATTGGTTATTAAATCTCTATTTTTTCTTTTTTCTTCAAAACGCATCCCAATTTTTGATAATAACTGGCCACGTTCGCTTTCTGGTGATGTTCTTTGTCTTTGGTTTACAATCCATTCTCCAAGTCTTATTTCCCCATTTTCATCTTCTTCATAGCCATTATTAGTTTTAAATGAATTTGGAACTTCTAAATTGCCATGTTGTCTATAATAAACGCAAGCATACTCATACAATTTATCCCAACTTCTTGTAGTTTCTCATATGCTTTTTCTAGAGTATCTTTATTTGTTATTTCCTGATAATATTTTATGGTTTCTTCATCTTTCATCATTTCTCTTAAATCTTCATTTAAGAATTTTGATTTTTCAGTTATATTGTTATAAAAACTACTTTCTCCATCTCCTTTTTGATATGTTCTTTTAGGAAGAGGAGACGTCGTATTTGCATCTTCTTTGTTTAATTTTGATATTTCTAAAGGATTACTTGCTTTAGGCAATTTAACTGTATTGTTTTCATTATTTTGCATATTATTATTATTAATAGCAGGAGGCAATTTGACATTTTCGTTGTTATTTGCTATAATGTTGTCAGTAATCGATGTCTCGAAAGCTCGGTCGGTGTTAGTATTATTTACTGATGCTCCGAGTTGAGATATCGATTTTTTTTGTTCCAATCGTTGAACTCTATATTGATTTGTTCCATCTTGCATAGACCTTACATCAAATTCTAAACTATATTTTTTGTCGTTTATAGTTAAGCCATCAAAATAATAATTCCACAAATTTATGTTATTTCTATCTTTTATTTCTCTATTTTGATTGACTAAAGTAGCATGTTCAATTATATCTCCTAAATCAGAAAAAACTAATAAATGTTCTTTTAAAAGATTTCTTTGTGTCTTACTAGCAAATATTTTATTAATACTTTCTTCTATACCACCTAATGTAACTGTTATTTTATTATTATTGTTTATAAAAACATTTGTAGAGTTATATTTTTTGAATATTTCTTTCGCATATTTTTTTGTTTCATTTGAAGACAAATTGTCAATGTCTACGCCATGAAGTTCAATAATATCATTTTTTACTTTTACATTTCCATCATAATTATTTGATTCATTATTAAAAATTTCTTTTACACTATTATATTTATTTAATAAATCCTTATTAATTGGTATATTCCCTTTTGTTTGTTTTATTGGAATGTTATTCACTTTAGCATATTGCCCCTCATCTCCATTAATCCAAGCCACTTCGTTTAATGGTACTATTTTTTCATATACTTTATTACCCCTACCACCAGCATATTCTTCTGCTTGAATATAAGATGTTGATACAAATGAACCTTGTTTTATTGGATTACTACTATAAATTTTAATTTTCCCTTCTTTTAATGCTTGTTCTGCATCATCTCTGGTATAATCTCCCCATGCAAATTGTCCTTCAATATCATCATCTAACTGTAATACTTCTTCCCATGTTTTAATATCATTAACATTTCTTATTCCTACATGGTAATCATCTGTCATTGGATTATTTTTTTGGATTATTTCAAGTTGATTTTGTTTTAAATTAAAAGAACTATTATCTAGTTCTTGATTTTGTATATTAATTTGATTGGTATTAATAGGCAAATTAATATTATCTTGATTAGTTGTAGTAGGTAATTTTACTTCTTTACCACTTACTTGTTTTTCTAAATTTTCAACCTTATTAACCAAATCATCAATAACTTTTACTTGTTCCTTATTGATAGCATTGGTTTCTTTTACTTTTTGTGATTCTTGCCATGTTTTTAATATATTTAAATCATTTTTTAATTCACTTAATGATTTTGTTGCTAATTCTTGTGATATTTCATTGTTAGCGATTTGTGTTTCTACTTTGTTTACTTCAGTAGTTATATTTTCAGTGATGTTATTTGTGTTTTGTTGATTGTTTGAACCTATTTGATTGTTATTTGATTGCTCGTTGACATTTGTTATTTGATTATTATTAGAAATAATTTGTCCACTATAATTATCAATGGTTTGAGATGAAAAGTCGCTTGGTGCATTTAGAATTTGTCCAGTTAATCCACCAACAATAGCACTTTCTACAACGGCATTCCAATCAATTGTTTCTCCCTCTGTATAACTCATATTTTTAATAATTGGATTTAGTATTTCTGCTAATGCTTCCTCACTTGCTTCACCAACAAATGAGTAACCACTTTTTGCTATCTTCTTAACTATTTTACTACTTATCTTGCTTATTTCTTTATCAGTTAATTTATCTAACCAACCATTTGTATTAGTCCCTGTCATATCCTTCTAAAAACCATTTACAATAATCAGGCTCGTTTTCTAATCTCGCTAATCTTATTGTTGCTCTATCTCTTATTTCATCTAATACGCTTTTTAATTGCTTATTTTGTTCTTTAAGATAGTCCATATAAAGACCTTCTGCATATCTTTCACTTCATTCATAGTATCCATGATAAATTTAACTTCATTTGGATTTAAGTCGAACTTATTGATATTTTGGTCTATCCATTTTTTTGTTTTGTTTTTTACCATCTTGTTATATGCTTCAGATAGTTCACTTTGTGCATAATAAACCATACCCTCAGGAGTTAGTCTATTCATGATATTAAATGCTTGAACTGTTTGACCAGCTTTTGTTCCAATATCACGCATTCTTTTGGCTACTTCTACTGCACTTAGATAATCTCCTGCATCTTGATATTGTTTTAAAAGAATCCAGCCTTCTGTTACATCTACTGCAGATATATTTCCTTTTTCAACATCTTTATTAAACCATTTCGCAGTTTCTTCCATTCCACCTTCTTGTAGTTTTTCATATGCTTTTTCTAGTGTATCTTTATTTGTTATTTCTTTATAATACTCTATGTTTTCTTCATCTTTCATCATTTTTCTTAAATCTTCATTTAAGAATTTTGATTTTTCAGTTATATTACTATAAAAACTACTTTCTCCATCTCCTTTTTGATATGTTCTTTTAGGAAGTAATGGAGTTGTATTTGCATCTTCTTTAGTTAGTTTTGATATTTCTAAAGGATTACTTGTTTTAGACGATTTTATTGTATTATTTTCATTATTTTGCATATTATTATTACTGATAGCAGTAGGCAATTTGACATTTTCGTTGTTATTTGTTATAATGTTGTCAGTTAAGGGATTACCAAAAGTACGATTACCTATATGGCTCGTATCGGTAATCCCTTTTCTATTATCTAAATATTCTATTTGATGATAATAAAACTTGTTATTTTGTCCAATGTCCTTTGTGTATTCTTTAACAACAGTTCTAATAAACGCATTACCTTCTGTATTTATCGCTTTTACTGGCGTTAAAAAATGATGATATTTAATACCATCTTTTTTATTTGCATCATAAGAGGTTTTATAATATAATCCTTGCTCTCCAATTTCTTTCAATTTATTATAAGTTGGTAATTTTTCAAATGGGACATTTTTAGAAAAAGTTTTATCTATGCCTAAATTTCCTAATTCAAAATTTGTATTTGTATCAATATTTTCAACAAGTGTATATCTGTTTTGATTATTTGAATACATTTCCTTAGCTAAATCATTAACTTCTCGTGTCAGAATTTCTAAATTTCCTGTTTTGTCAAAACTAGAAACATCTATTATTTTAGGCGTTTTATTATTACCTGCTCTTTTTGACATATTTTCATCTATTGTAACAATAGCGCCTTTCTTAAAATAAATTTCTAGTGTATCAGCCACTTCTAATAATGTCTTTCTATCAATAGTTTCTTTAGCATTTTCATATTTATCTATCGTTTCTTGGCTCACATTATTAACATTGTTTATATTTGAATTATTTTGTTCTTTTGCAATAGACAATTTTACTCCTTGTTGAGAATTTGTAACAGTTAATACATTTGGTTGTACTCTAGCATATTGCCCTTCGTCTCCGTTAATCCAGGCAACTTCATTTAATGGTACTATTTTTTCATATACTTTATTGCCCCTACCACCAGCATATTCTTCTGCTTGAATATAAGATGTTGAGACAAATGAACCTTGTTTTATTGGATCACTACTATAAATTTTAATTTTCCATTCTTTTAATGCTTGTTCTGCATCATCTCTGATATAATCTCCCCAGGCAAATTGTCCTTCAATATCATCATCTAACTGTAATACTTCTTACCATATACTTGTTTTAAATTTGGTCTTAATGTGTAATATTCTATTTTTCTTTTTCCATAATTTTCACATTCCTCTAACTATAATTTTATTATAGCAATATAACTATTTTTTGTAAATAAAAGCATAAAAAAGACACCCTAAGGCATCTTTATACAAGCTTTACACTAACAAGTTTACTAACTCCTGATTCTTGCATTGTAATACCATATAAAGTATTAGCGTATTCCATAGTTTTTTTCTTATGAGTAATAATAATAAGTTGTGTTTTACCTACATATTTACTACAATACTCTCCAACCTTAGAAACATTAACTTCATCAAGTGCTGCCTCAATTTCATCAAATAAACAAAAAGGTACTCTTTTAATATTAAGTATTGCAAAAAGTAAACTTATCGCAGTTAATGATTTTTCTCCTCCCGATAAAAGAGATATAGCAGATACTTTTTTACCAGGTGGGGTTACATTTATATCAATACCTGTTTCTAAGATATTATCTTTATCAGTTAGAGTAAGTTTGGCACTTCCTCCACCAAATAAATCTTTAAATACTTTATCAAATTCTATTTCTATTTCTTTAAATGTCTTAATAAACTCAGTTTTCATTACTTCATCAAGTTCATCAATAATAGATAAAAGTGTTGTTATTGCATCTTTTAAATCTTCACTTTGCTTTGTTAAAAAATCATATCTTTTTTTAACTCTATCATATTCATCAATTGATGATGTGTTAACTTCTCCAATATCTTTGATAATTTTTTTATAATCATTAACCTTTTTTCTTGCTAAATCTTCATCCTCTTCTAAAATATAGTCTTTTTTTGCTTTTTCAAAAGTCATCTCATAAGTATCACTTAAAGTATTAAGCAAACTATCCATTCTGATACTATTTCTGGTATTTTTTATTTCTAATTCTTTTAATTCTTGTTCTTTATTATGAATATTGGAACTACTTAATCTAAAATTAGCTTGGATTTTTTCTATTTCTTGCTCTAATTTTTCTTTTTCTTTAGTTGTAATCATAACTTTTTTACCAAGTTCTTCTTTTTTGTTTAATACATCAAAATATTTTTTTGTTATTTCTTCTTCTTCTTTAGTTATGTTATCTTCAACTAAATCTTTTAAATTATTAAGTTCTAAATTCTTTTGATCTAGAGATAATTTAACATTATTATAATTTTCTTCTTTAGTTTTTATTTCTTCATCAAGAAGTAATTTTTCCTTTTCTTTTACAATAACTTCTTCTTGTACTTTTTGTCTTTCTTCGTTTAAACTATTTTGTTTTTCTTCTAAAGTTTTAATTTCATATGCTAAATCTTCTTTTCTATTAATTAAATTTTGTAATTCATATTTTTCACTTATAATACTTTTTTGTTTTATAGAACCACCTGTAATTGAGCCTCCAACATTAATTATTTCACCACTAAGTGTTACTATAACAAATTTATTTTTGGTTTTTCTTCCGATTTCATTAGCATTGTCAATTGTTTTTACAAGTAAGATATTACCTAATCTATTATTTATAATATTAGAGTATTTATAATCATATGAAACAAGATTAGATAATACATCAATAAATCCTTCTTCTTTTTTTAAAAGTCTTACTATTTCTTCTTCTATATAACGAGGTTTAATTACATCAAGTGGATAAAAAGTTACTCTTCCTAGATTGTTTTCTTTTAAATAATTAATTGCAGTTTTAGCAACTTCTGAATTATCAACAACTAAATAATCTTTTGAACCTCCTAAAGCAACATCTAAAGCTGTTGCATATTCTTCATTAGTGTTAACTAAAGATGCAATTGTATTATGAATACCTTTTATACTTTTACAAGAAAGTAGTCTTTTAACATTAGAATTAGTACTTCCTCCTTCTAAAAGATAACCTTCTAAAGATTTTATTTTATATTCTAAGTTAGTTAATTCTTTTTGCTTATTATATATTTCTATTTCATATTTATTAACATTATTTGTTTTTTCTTTCAAATCTTCATTTATTTTTTCTTTATCATTTTTTAAATTAATTAAATTATCATTAGTTATATCGATATCACTTTTTAAAGATAACAGTTTATTATTAAGTGAAAAAACTTCTTCTTGTAAGTTTGAAATATTTTCATGAATTTTAATATCATTTGCACTATATTTACTTCTTTCTTTTATAATATTTCTTTCACCATTAATTCTTTCTTCTTCTTTGGTTAAAGATAAATATTGATTATTTAATATAACTATTTCATCTTTTAATTTGTTTAATTCTTCTTTTTTCTTAACTAAAGAAACATCATCACTTGTATTTTTAGTATTTAATTCTATTATTTCTTGTTGAAGTTTAGCTATTTCTTGTTCTGTTTTTTTATATACTAAATCTAGTTTATCTAAATCATTTGCTATTAGGGCAACTTCAACTTTTTCTAATTTTTCTTTTATATCTAAATATTTTTTTGCTTTAATACTTTGTTCTTCAAGAGGTGTTATTTCTTTTTCTAATTCATTTATAATATCTGATACTCTATTTAAGTTATCATTTGTTCTATCAAGTTTTTTTAATGCTTCTTCTTTTCTTTTTTTATATTTTAAAACTCCTGCAGCTTCTTCAAATATAACCCTACGATCAAGTGGTGAATCACTTATTACTTTTTCAACTTCTCCTTGAGATATGATATTAAAAGCATATTTACCCATACCACTATCTAAGAATAAATCGTTTATATCTTTTAATCTGCATCTTTCATTGTTTATATAGTATTCATTTTCACCACTACGATATACTTTTCTTGTTATACATATTTCTGTATAAGGCACTTTTAAATAAGAATCACTATTATCAAATACTAAAGAAACACTTGCTAAATTAAGAGGATTTCTACTTTTACTACCCGCAAAAATAACATCTGTCATATTAGAAGAACCACGTAAATTTTTAATAGATTGTTCTCCTAAAACCCACCTAACCGCATCTATTATATTACTTTTACCACTTCCATTAGGACCAACAATACAAGTAATATTATCGTCTAAACTCAAATTAATTTTATCTGCAAATGATTTAAAACCAGATATCTTTATTTCTTTTAAATACATAAGTTTCACCTTCTACGTTCATATACAATTATAACAAATATATTAAAATTTAAAAAGAGTTTATTTTAACTATAAAGCAATTTATCAAAGTTTTCTTGATGTTTTTTTAATCTTACTTTATAATTTATTTAAGGTGATGAAATGAAAAATGGAAAATTAATTATAATATCAGGACCTTCTGGTGTTGGAAAAAGTACTATTAGAAAAAGATTAGTTGAAAAAAATAATAATTTTTGGTATTCAATTTCTATGACAACAAGAAAACCAAGGATTGATGAAAAAACAAACAAACTTGAAGAAAATGGCAATGAATATTACTTTGTAAGTTTAGAAGAATTTAAAGAAAATATAAAAAAAGATAACTTTTTTGAATACACTGAAGTTTATAATGGTATTTATTATGGAACATTAAAAAGTGAAGTTATAGAAAAATTAGAACATGGTATTAATGTTATTTTAGAAATAGATGTTGATGGAGCTTTAAAAATTAAAAAAAATTTTCCTGAAGCAATTCTTATCTTTATTAAACCAAAAAGTTTTTTTGAACTTGAACAAAGACTTAGAAATAGAAAATCAGATAGTGAAGATAAAATAAAAGAAAGACTTGACAAAGCCCTTTATGAAATAGAAAAATCTATTTATTATGATTATGTAATTGAAAGTAATACTAAAGAAGAAGATTATGAAAGAGTAAAAGAAATAGTATTAAAAAAAGTAGAGAATTAATCTACTTTGATAAAATACTTAAAGCTTTTTTCGCAGCATTTTGCTCTGCTTCTTTTTTTGATGAACCAATGCCTTCACCTAAATTTATACCATCAACTTTAACGCAAATTTTAAATGTTCTATTATGTGCAGGTCCTGTTTCTTCTAAAAGTTCATATTCTAAAGACTTTTTATCAGTTTGAACTGCTTCTTGAAGTGTTGATTTATAATCTTTAAATAGCATTATATCTTTATTTTCAATATAAGGAACAATTATTTTTAAACCTATTTCTTTTGTTTTTTCATATCCTAAATCTAAATATACAGCACCCATAAAAGCTTCGAAAACATCAGCCATTATTGCTTTTTTATGGGTACCATCAGATCTTGTTTCTCCTACGCCTACTTTAATATATTTACTAAGATTTAAATCAGTTGAATACTCATACAAAGCATTTTCACAAACATAACTAGCTCTTATTTTTGTCATTTCTCCTTCAGTATATTTTCCACTCTTATATAAATAATCAGAAATTATTAAATCAACTATAGCGTCTCCCAAAAATTCCAAAGTTTCATAAGATTTTAAATTATGCTCATAAGCATAAGATGTATGGATAAATGCTTGCTCATATAATTTAATATTGTTATATTTAATATTTAGTTTGTCCAATAGTTCTTTCATTTTTATCTCCTCTTAACATAAATAATATCATATAAAATAAAAATTATCAAATTATTTAATTGATTAAATATAATTTTAATAGTACAATATTAAATGGAAGGAATGATATTTTTTATGAAACATATTGCAATTTTTTTTATAAAAATATATCAAAAAATTCCGGGAAGCTTTCACGATATGTGCAGATTTTATCCAACTTGCTCTAATTATGCTATTGAAGCTTTAGAAGAATATGGTTTTTTTAAAGGAAGTATAATGACCTTTAAAAGAATATTAAGATGTAATCCTCTTCATGAAGGTGGATATGACCCTGTACCAAAAAAGGAGAAAAAATATGAAAAAGATAATTAGTATAGTTTTATTATCATGCATTTTGTTAACAGGATGTATTAAAAGAGATGATATGGAAGGAATAAATATCATAACAACAATTTATCCTATTGAATATGTTGCAAAAAGATTATATGGAGAAAATTCAAATATATCAAGTATTTATCCTAGAAGCACTAATATTTATGAATATGAAATAACAGATAAACAACTAAAAGATTTTAGTTCATATGATTTATTTATATATAATGGTGAGTCTAATGAAAGAACATATGCTACATCTATGTTAAATATAAACAAAAATTTGAAGATTATTGATGCTTCATACGGACTTGATGTTATAAATGCTGATTCAGATATATGGCTTAATCCTTCAAATATACTTATGATTGCTCAAAATATTAAACAGGAGTTGAGTGAATATATTGATAGTCCTTATATAAAAAAAGAAATAGAAAATAATTATGAGCTTTTAAAAGTAGATATATCAGAATTAGAAAACGAGCTAAAAAAAACCGCAGATAATTCAAAATATAAAAGAATAATTTCTTACGATGAATCACTACTATTCTTAGAAAAATATGGTTTTGAAGTTATAAATTTAACTGACAAAAATAAAAATAAAGATAATAATATTGAATTAGCAAAATCGCTTTTAAGTCAAAATAAATTAACATACGTTTTTGTAACTGAAAACGAAAATGAATCAAACTTATTAACTGAATTAAAAAATAATTATAGTGCCAAAATTGAAACATTTAAAATAATGACAACAATTACAGAAAATGATATATCAAATAATGAAGATTATTTATCAATTATGAAAAGCAATATTTCAAAATTAAAAGAAGAAACATACAAATAAAAAGGTATTTTAGTTAATTCTAAAATACCTTTTTTATTAATCTATTTCTATTTTCTTTTTAGTATTTACTTCTTCTTGTTTTGGAACTACTACTTTAAGGATCCCATTACTAAATTCTGCTTTAATTTGTTCTTCGCTTACATCTCCAATATAAAATTGTCTACTAAAGCTTCCATAACTTCTTTCTTTTCTGATATAATTTTTGCCTTCATCATCAGAGCTTTCCTCATGTTTAGCATTAATTGTTAAGTATCCTTTATCACAAGATACGTCTATATCTTCTTTCTTAAATCCTGGAATATCCATTTCAATAAAATAGTTTCCATCCTTTTCATAAATATCACACTTCATATTAGTAGTAGTTTTTACATCAAAATCATCAAAGAAATCATCTAGAAAATATCTTCTTGGTATTAAATTCATAATTCATTCCTCCTTACAATTATCATTATATCACTTTTTTAGCACTTGTCAACAAAAAGTGCTAAGAAATTTAATATTTCTTTACATATAATTTATTATGGACGAAAAAGAGAAAAAAATACAACTTTTAAAACTTGATGAACTAGCTTCATTATTGTTTATTGGAGCAATTTTAATATCCATTTTTTTAACTCAAAATCAAATAAATAAATATGAGGAAAAACCATATTATGAAACTTACAAAATAGAACTTGGTAATAGATTATTTGTTTTAGGAATAATAATATCTTTCTTATATATAAGTATAGAAAACTATGAAATTGCAAAAAATGAGAATAAAGATTTAAAACCCTTTATCCTCCAAATTATAGCGTCTGTTATTACTTTAATAGCTGGTTTAATTACTTTATATATTGTGTACTACAATCGTACTATTGATGAAGCGGATATCGAAAACCCAGAAGTTTAATTATTGATAATTAAATAAATCACTTTTTTCTATTGTAACAATTTCTTCATAATTTTTAGGGAATCCCATTCTATCTAATACTTTATCAATACTAATTGTTTTTAAATTATAATCAAGATTATCCAAAATATGTTTAATTTCTAATACTAAATTTTTTAATTCTTCTTGTTTTAACAACGATTTAAATATAATTAAAATAGCAAACAAATCATTTTTACCATATATATATTCATTGTCCATAATTGGAATATTTAACATTCTGTGAAACCTTGTATCCTCAATTTCTTTATTAGTTTTATTATCATAAACTATATCTTCATGTGCACACAAATTACGATAATTAGATAAAATTGATAAATAATTTGAAAAAACATCAATGTCAAGACCATAGATATCAACAATATCATATTGATCTTCTTTTTTTAAAATTGAAAACAATTCTGATACAATACCAAATGATAATACTTTAACTAAAATCCAAAGTGGTACATAACCATAATTATTTACATAATGCATAGTGGCACTATGAGTTGAAATATTTTTTTTCATTTGTCTTTTCATTTTTGCAAGCAAATCATTTACTTGTTTTCTTTTTTCTTTAGCTGTATTAAAATTTTTAGGATTTAAATAATCTTTTTCTTTATAACCATACTTTTTTGATAGCTGATAAGAAAAAATTGATTTTATATTGTTCTCTATTATTAAAATATTTTTAAATATGATATTTCTTAATTGTCTATCAAATAAAAATAAACTATATAATTCTTCAAAATTAGTTCCTTTTATATAAAATTTATCATCCTTAGATTTTAAAAATGGATAACGATAACCATGCAAAAAGAAATAATTTTCCCTTAAAAGAACTTCTTTAGCATAATTTTCGTCATTTATTATCATTCCTTTTTCTCTTAAGATAGATATTTGTTCATCTAAAGTTTTGAATGTTTTTTCATTATTCTGATTCATAAAATACTCCTTTTTATCTTACATATAAATTATACATATTTATAGATAGAAAAACAATAATATAAAATAAAAAGACTAATAATTTTGTAAATATTAGTCTTATAATCATTATATTATCTTTTGCTGAATTGTGGTGCACGACGTGCTTTTTTAAGTCCTGGTTTCTTACGTTCTGTTTCTCTTGAATCACGAGTAATCATTCCATTAACTTTTAATATTTTTCTAAAACTTGATGGATCACTTGGATCAACTGTATCATATTCCATTAATGCTCTTGCAATTCCTAAACGAATAGCTTCAGCTTGTCCAGAATATCCCCCACCATGAACATTTGCAATTACATCAAATTGATCTGTTGTCTCAGTTAATTGAAGTGGTTGAGTTAAATCCATAACTAAAATTTCAGATGGAAAATATTCATGAACATCTCTATCATTAACAGTAATTTTTCCTGTTCCCTTAACTAATTTAACTTTTGCAATAGCAGTTTTTCTTCTACCTGTTGCATAATAAAATTCTTTACTTTTTGCCATAATATCCTCCCTTATTTAACTTCTAAAACAGTAGGTTGTTGAGCTTTATGTGGATGTTCATTTCCAGCATAAACAAATAATTTTTTGTACATAGCTCTTCCAAGTCTTCCGTTAGGAAGCATACCTTTAACTGCTCTTTCTACCATTTCAACTGGATACTTTTCAATCATTTCTGATGCTTTACGAACTCTTAATCCTCCAACATAACCTGAATGATTATAATATAATTTTTTATCCATCTTGTTTCCAGTAAGTTTTACCTTGTCAGCATTAACAATAATAACATAATCTCCACAATCAATATGTGGTGTAAAAATAGCTTTATTTTTTCCTCTTAAAATAGAAGCTGTTTGGCTAGCTAAACGTCCTAAAGCAATGTCAGTAGCATCAATAACATACCATTTACGTTCAACTGTTTCTTTTTTTTGCATATAACTTTTCATATTCTTTTCTTCCTTTCATAATCACAACTTAAATAAACTTTCCCAGGGTTTATTTAATATGGGATATATAGAAAAATGTACCGATTAAAATTATACTAAAAATATATACAAAAGTCAAGTAAAATATGACAATTTGTATATATTACCTATACCAAACATTCCATAAATAAAGTCCACACCCTGGAACACTTTTTATGTTATAAGATCTAGTTTGTTTATAAAAAATATCATTTATTTTAGATATATCTAATTTATTTTCCCCAACGTGAATTAAAACACCAACTATATTTCTTACCATTTGTTTTAAAAAACCATTTCCTACAATTGATATTTCTATTATATCATTAATTTTATTAATAGTTATACTTTCAATTGTTCTATCAAAATTTGTTCTTTCTTTTGAATCATTACAAAATGATTTAAAATTATGAGTTCCTAAAAATAATTTTGATGCTTTATTCATTTTATCTATTTCTAAATTTTTATTGTATTGATAAATATAATTTCTTTTAAAAACATCATAACTTCCTGTATTTATATAATAACGATATTCTTTTTTTATGCAATCATATCTTGCATGAAATTTACCAGGCACTTCTTCCACATTAGAAACATATATAGAGCCATTTAAAAGCCTGTTTAAGTATCTTTTTATATTTGAACATGGTATTTTATTATCTAAATCAAAATGAGCCTTCTGACACATTGCATGGACATTTTTATCAGTTCTACCAGATGCTTGAATTATTACTTTACTTTTATTTAATTCCGTTAATTTTTTTTCTAAAACACCTTGAACTGTTTTTAAGTTTTTTTGTTTTTGATAACCATTAAAATCATTCCCATCATAGGAAAATGTCATTAAGTATCTCATTATTTCCTTTTTCTTTCTTGAATTTTATAAGTTATTTTAAGTAGTGTTTTAGTTGGTAAAAATATTTGGAAGAAAACTCCTAATTTTATATTTGTACCAGGAATAATTGTAAGTTTATTAGTTGAAAGTAATTTAGTTATGGCATATCTTGCAACATATCTTGCATCAAGTTGTTTTAAATTAAACTTAACATGAGCAACATTATCAAAATTAGTTTTAACAGGACCTGGACAAAGTACTGCAACTCTTACTTTTGATTTATTTCTTCTTAATTCTTCATATAAGGCATTAGTAAAACTTACAACATAACTTTTTGTAGCATAATAGCAACTCATAAGTGGACCACCCTTTAAAAGACCTGCACTACTTGCTACATTTAAGATATAACCGGAATTTCTCTTTGTAAAATCTTTTAAATACATTCTAGTTAAAATGTGTACTGCTTTAATATTAACATCAATCATATTAAGCTCTGTCAATAAATCAACTGAAGAATAATCACCAAATAAACCAAAACCAGCATTATTTATTAAGATATCAATATTTTCATTTTTGGTAATCATATATAGATCTTTAATCTTCTTTTCATTTGCTAAATCTATTATTATGATTTGGACTTTTGTCTTTAAACTCTTTTGTAATTCCTCTAATTTTTCTTTATCTCTTGCTACTAATATTAAATCACATCCAAGTTCACTTAAGTATATAGCCATTTCACGACCAATACCACTTGATGCACCAGTTATTAAAGCTTTCATAACACCAACTCCCATAATAATTATATCATGAATTTACAAAAATAAAACAAAAAAAGATGCATATGCATCCTTATTTAACAAGTTCTAAGATAACGACTAAAGCGCCATCTCCTTTTCTTTCATCTAATTTTAAAATTCTAGAATAACCACCATTACGATCTTTATAACGTACTGCTAAATCATCAAATACTTTTTTTACTGCTTCAGTATCATTCATAAGAAATGCTAAAGCTTTTCTTCTAGATACTAAACTACCATCTTTTCCATAAGTAATTACTTTATCTAAACATCTTTTTACTTCTTTAGCTCTTGTTTCAGTAGTTTCTATTTTTTCATTTTTAATAACATCAATAGTAAGATTAGCTAACATGCTTCTTCTATGTTTATTATCACGTCCTAATTTTCTATAAGACATATTAATTCCTCCTTTAATTAATCTTCATCTTTTAAAGTAAGTTCTAATTCTTTGATTTTATCTAAAACTTCTTTTAAAGATTTTTTACCTAAATTACGAATTTTCATAACATCTGCGTTTGATTTATTAATTAAATCTTGAAGTGTATTAATATTCGCTCTTTTTAGGCAGTTATATGCACGAACTGAAAAATCTAAATCTTCAATAGGTGTTTCAAGAGCTTTTGCTTTTGAATCTTCTTGTTTTTCAATCATCATTCCAGATACGTTAGCAATGTTACTTAAACTTGCAACAATTTCTAAATGTTCAATTAATATTCTACTAGCTAAAGATATTGCTTCTTCAGGTTTTATTGAACTATTAGTCCAAACATCAATTATTAATTTATCATAATTTCCATTTTGTCCTACACGAGCATCTTGTACTTCATAAGCTACTCTTTCAATTGGAGAATATAATGAGTCAATTGCTATTACACCAAGCTTTTTATCAGATAATAATTTTTTATTTTCTTCTGCTCTTGTATAACCTCTACCTGAACCCACAGTCATTTCCATATCTAATTTTCCACCTTTAGCAAGTGTTGCTATAACATGGTCTTTATTTATGATTTCAACATCTGGATCACATTCTATATCTCCTGCTGTAACAATTCCTTCTTTATCAGCATAAAGTCTAATCGTTTTTTCTTCAGGACAATGTTTTTTAACTACAACTCCTTTTAAATTTAGGATAATTGTTGTTACATCTTCAATTACACCTTCAATAGTTTGAAATTCATGTAATACACCATCAATTTTAACTGACGTAATTGCACTTCCTGGAAGTGAAGATAACATTACTCTTCTTAATGCATTTCCTATTGTATTACCAAAACCTCTTTCAAGTGGTTCTAGTTCAAATCTACCATAATTATTTTTTTCAACATAATCGGTAATTTTATAATTTGGTTTTTCAAATTCAATCATGATTTTTCCTCCCTTTTATTAATTAAGTGGTCTTTTTGGTGGACGACATCCGTTGTGTGGAATTGGTGTAACATCACTAATTGTTGTAACTTCAAGACCTACTGTTTGTAAAGAACGAATTGCAGTTTCTCTACCTGGTCCTACACCTAGAACTTCAACTTCTACTTTTCTCATTCCTGCATCATAAGCCATTTTACCAGCTTTTTCAGCAGCAAGTCCTGCAGCAAATGGAGTTGATTTTTTACTTCCTTTAAATCCTATTGCTCCACTTGAAGCCCAAGATATTGCATTACCTTCTTTATCAGTAATTGTCGTAATTGTATTGTTGAAGGTTGCATGAATATGGGCAATTCCTTCAGGAACATTTTTCTTTATTTTTCTTTTTCTTTGTTTATATGCCATAATTTAACCTCCTAATACTAAGCTTTTTTCTTATTGGCAACAACTTTGCCTTTTCCTTTACGAGTTCTACAATTTCTTGAAGTATGTTGACCTCTTACTGGTAATCCTTTTCTATGACGTAATCCTTGGTATGAACCTATTTCCATTTTTGTTTTAATAGCCATATTTACTTCACGTCTTAAATCACCTTCAGTAGTGTATTTATTTACTTCTTCTCTTATTGCAGATAATTCTTCATTTGTTAAATCTTTTGTTCTTTTATTACCATCAACTTTTACTGCTTCAAGAATTTTTGCAGATCTTGCTGGTCCAATTCCATAAATATAAGTTAATGATGTTTTAATATTTTTTTCATTTGGTATTTCTACACCTTTTACACGTGCCATATTTTACTCCTTTCCTTTAACCTTGAGTTTGTTTGTGTTTTGGATTTTCACAAATTACCATAATTTTTCCATTACGTTTAATAATTTTACATTTTGCACATATTTTTTTTACAGATGGTTTAACCTTCATATATTTCCCTCCTACTTTCTATAGGTTATTCGCCCATGTTTTAAATCATATGGGGAAAGTTCTAACATAACATTATCACCTGGTAAGATACGAATATAATTTAATCGCATTTTACCAGAAACATGAGCTTCAATTATGCATCCATTACTAAGTTCTACTTTAAACTTTCCTCCTGGTATTATTTCTAATACCTTACCTTCAACTTCAATTACATCATCTTTTGCCATTTTTTCACACTCCTGTTAATATTTCATATCCATCATCAGTAACAACTACTGTATGTTCAAAGTGTGCAGATGGTGAATAATCTTCTGTTTCAATAGTCCAATTATCATCTAAAATGACAATATCAGGACTTCCTAAGGTAAGCATTGGTTCTATTGCTAAAACCATACCTTTTTTTAATACTGGTCCAGTTCCTTTTTTACCATAATTTGGTATTTCAGGATCTTCATGTAAATTACTTCCAACACCATGACCTTCAAGTTCTTTTACTACACCTAAATTATATTTTTTAGCGTATTCTTCTATTGCATTCGATATATCACCGATTCTATTACCTGGTTTTACCATAGCAAGGCCTTCATATAAAGCATTTTCTGTATGTTCCATCAAATACTTTTTATCATCGTTAATTTCTCCAACTGCATAGGTCCAAGCTGAATCTCCATGATAACCTTTATAACATGCACATATATCTAATGTTATTATATCACCATTTTTAAGTTTTCTAGGACCTGGAATTCCATGAACTATTTGTTCATTAACACTAGTGCATAGTGTTGCAGGGTAACCTTCATAACCTAAACATGATGGAATAGCACCTTTACTTCTAATGAAAGATTCTGCCAAACTATCTAATTTTTTTGTAGTAATTCCTTCTTTAATAAAAGGTTTTAAATATTGGTGAGTTTCATATACTATTCTACCAGCTTCTCTTAAAAGTTTTATTTCATTATCACTTTTAATACTTATCATAATAATTCTAATTTTTTCTCCAATTCTTCAAATGCAGCAACAGCACTTTTATCAGCAGAAACTTCAATAACTTCTCTAATGGATTTATAATAATTAATTAATGGTAATACCTCATTATTAAATTTATCAAATCCTTTTTTTAAACTTTCTTCATTATCATCATTTCTTCTTTCAAGTGAAGCACCACATAATCTACAATTTTTATCATCAACTGGATTATTAAATCCAGTATTAGTATTATAAACTGTCTTACATTTTGAACAAGTATATCTTCCTAAAGTTCTTTTTAAAGCTATTTCATAGGAAACTTTTAGATAAACTATCTTATTTATTACAAAACCAAGTTTTGCTGATAATTTATCAAGGATTTCTGCTTGCTCTAAAGTTCTAGGAAAGCCATCAAGAATAAAACCATTATTTTTAACATCATCTTTATTTAATCTTTCAACTAAAGAGTCAAAAACAATATCATTGTTAACAAGTTCTCTATTTTTTTGAAGTTCTCTTACTTTTTTTCCTAGTTCTGTTTTTGGATCAATGTCTCTTAATAGTTGTCCAACAGAAATATGAACATAACCATATTTTTCAGATAACATATCTGCCATTGTTCCTTTGCCAGCAGCAGGAGGAGCAATTAGAATAATATTATTATTCATTACCTTCTTCTCCTTCTACTACTTGTTTTTACTTCACCATATTCTCTACTAAGTAAACTACTATCTAATTGTTTATAAGTTTCAATTGCAACACCAACAACAATCAATAGTCCTGTTCCACCTAATTGAACACTACTTGGAAGATTAGTAAATACATTAACTAAAATTGGAAGACCTGCAATTACACTTAAGAATAATGCACCAACTACAGTTAATCTTGATAATACATTAATAAAATACTTTTCAGTTGATTCTCCTGGTCTTACACCCGGAATATATCCACCATTATCTTGCAAATTTTTTGCCATTTGTTCTGGTTTCATTTGAACAAAAGTATAAAAATATGCAAATCCAAATATTAATATTATAAATAATGTAAATCCAACTGGTTTACTATAATCCAAATAATTTGATACAAAGTTTTGGAAACCCTCATTTTTAACAAACATTGCAATTGTTGAAAATATTGATAATAAACTTGACGCAAATATTACTGGAATAACACCAGCTGAATTGATTTTAATAGGCATAAATGTTTGCTTCCCTAAATCTGCAGTAGATTTATTTGCATATTGAATTGGTATTCTTCTTTCAGCACCTTCAATATAAATAACACCTACAATAATTAAAATATATATAATTAGGAATAAAGCAAAGCTTGCTATACCTACCAAAAGATCAGTTCCTGTACCTACTACTAAAGCATCGTAAGCAGTTTTTATCATACTTGGTAAACTATGAATTATACCAACCATAATAAGAAGTGATATACCATTTCCAATTCCTTTTTGAGTTACTTGATCACCTAACCATAATAAGAATGCTGTTCCTGCTGTTAAAATTAATGCAATCTTTAAATGTTCAAAAACAGTTACATCTTGAATAAACATATAACTCATTGCAAATCCTTGCAAGAAACCAAATGCAATTCCCACATATCTTGTTATTTGATTTAATTTTTGATAACCAGTATGTCCTTGCTTAGCAAGTTCAGAAAAATAAGGAACTATATCCATTTGTAATAGTTGAATTACAATTGATGCTGTTATGTATGGCGAAACACCTAAAGCAAAAATTGAAAAATTCTTAAATGCTCCACCACCCATAATATCTAATAATTCCAAAAATCCTAAATTGCTTGTCATATTTTCAATTGCTTCTTTTACTCCTGCAACTGGAACTTCAATTGAAATTCCAATTACATAAATAGATAAAACAGCAATTGTAAAATAAATTCTTTTTCTTAAATCCTTATTTTTTTTATTAAATAGTTGTTTAAGATTTTTAAACATCTTAAATCACCTCAGCAATACTTCCTGATTCTTCTATTTTTTCTAAAGCACTACTTGAAAATCTATTTGCTTTAATTGTTAATTTTTTTTCTAAAGTACCATTTCCTAATACTTTAATTCCTGCTAATTGTTTTTTTACTATTCCTTTTTCTTTTAATAATTCTGGTGTAATAACTTCACCATCATTAAATACATTTAAATCACTTAAATTAATTGTTGCATATCTAACTTTAAATTTTGCATTAGAGAAACCTCTAATATGTAGTCTTCTAAATAATGGAGATTGTCCACCTTCAAATACTGGATTAATACTAGCTCCACTTCTAGACTTTTGACCTTTTTGTCCTTTACCACTTGTTTTACCAAGTCCTGAACCAGCGCCACGTCCTACTCTTTTACGAGCAAAAGTAGCACCTTCATTTTTTTTCAATTCATGTAATTTCATTATCCTAATATCTCCTCTTTAGTTTTTCCTCTTTCAGCACATACTTGTTCAATTGTTTTTACAGATTGTAAAGCAGAAATAGTAGCTCTTGCAACATTAATTTTCTTTCTAGATCCAAGTGATTTTGACATAACATCTTTAACTCCTGCAATATCAAGTACACTTCTTACTGCTCCACCTGCAACAAGTCCAGTACCAGCAGAAGCGGGTTTTATTATTACAGTTGTAGCACCTTGTTTACAAACAACTTCATGAGGAATAGTTCTACCATCAACGATTGCAATTCTTACAGCGTTTTTAGTAGCTTCTTGTCTTGCTTTTTTTACTGCTTCTGAAACTTCATTAGCTTTACCAGTTCCAAGTCCTACAAGACCTTTTTTATCTCCAACTAAAACAACTGCTTGAAATCTTCTTTGACGACCACCTTTTGTAACTTTAACTACTGCTTTAGTATCTAATACTACTTCATCAAGAGTCTTAACAGGAGATTTTTTGAATGGTTTTTTATTTCCTTTATTTTTTACATCTTTTTTTTCAGTTTTACTAACTTTCTTAGTTTCCATTTTGTTTTCTTTTTCTTCCATAAATACCTCCTTAGAACTCTAATCCTTTATCTCTTGCAGCATCTGCTAAAGCTTTTACTCTACCATGATATAAATATCCACCACGATCAAATACAACTTTTTTTATTTTTAATTTTTTCGCTTCTTCTGCAATAAGTTCTCCAACTTTTGTAGCAACTTCAATATTATTGCCCTTAATATTTAAAGAAGATGCACTAGCTAATGTGATATTATTTTCATCGTCTATTAATTGTGCATAAATATTTAAATTAGAACGATAAACACAAAGTCTTGGGATTTCTTTTGTTCCAGAAACTTGTTTTCTAATTCTTGCATGTCTTATTTGACGCATAGAATTACGTGATTCTTTTCTTATCATATTAATACCTCCTATTGAGCTTTCTTACCTTCCTTACGTCTAATATGTTCATCAGCATATTTGATACCTTTACCTTTATAAGGTTCTGGTTCTCTTACCTTTCTTATATTAGCCGCAAATTCTCCAACTTTAATCTTATCAATGCCTAAAACATCAATTTCAGTATTTGATTTAGCATCTACTTTTAATCCTTCAGGAATTTCAAGTTCTACTGGATGAGAATATCCAGCATTGATTACTAAAGTATTTCCCCTTAAAGTAAATCTATAACCAACACCAACAATTTCTAATGATTTTTTATAACCATTTACTACACCTTCAAGCATATTTTTAATGTTAGCATTTACTGTACCATGCATTTGTTTAGTTTTAATTTCTTCATTTGCTCTTGTAACATAAACACTTCCATCTTTTACTTCAACATTGACATTTTTGCATTTAGAAGTTTCTAACTCACCTTTTGGTCCTTTAACTTTAACTAAATTTTCAACTACTTCTACAGTAACATTTTCTGGAATTGCTAATATTCTATTTCCGATACGACTCATAATTTCACCTACCAAATATATGCCATAACTTCGCCACCAACGTTTTGACGTCTTGCTTCCTTATCAGTCATAATTCCTTTTGATGTAGAAATTATAGCTATTCCAAATCCGTTTAATACTTTTGGAATATCATTAGCCTCCGCATAAACTCTTAACCCTGGTTTAGAGATACGTTTTAGTCCAGTTATAACGCTTTCTTTCTTATTAGTATATTTTAAAGTTAAAGTGATATATGATTCAGGTTTTTCATTTCCAACTTTATAATCTTCAATAAATCCTTCTTCTTTTAATATTCTAGCAATTTCAGTTTTAATTTTACTTGTTGGAACTTTTACTTCTTTATATTTCATTTGCTTTGCATTACGAATTCTTGTAAGCATATCAGCTATTGGATCAACAACTACCATATATTTTTCCTCCCTCCAAGTTTTACCAACTTGATTTTTTAACTCCTGGAATTTGTCCTTTGCTAGCTAATTCTCTAAAACAAATACGACAAACACCATATTTTCTTAATACTGCATGTGGTCTTCCACATCTATTACAACGAGTATATTCTCTTACTTTAAATTTTTGTGGTCTGTTAGCTTTCGCTATCATACTCTTTTTTGCCATATCTTAATTTCCTCCAATTATTTCCTAAATGGAATTCCTAATTCTTCTAATAAAGCATAAGCTTCGTCATTTGTTTTAGCAGTTGTAACTAAGACAATATCCATACCTCTTACTTTAACTACATCATCAAATTCAATTTCAGGGAAAATCAATTGTTCTTTAATTCCAATTGTATAGTTTCCTCTACCATCAAATGCTTTTTTAGATAGACCTCTAAAGTCTCTAACACGTGGAAGTGAAATAGATATTAATTTATCTAAGAAATTATACATATTTTCTCCTCTTAGTGTTACCTTACAACCAATAGATTGTCCTTCACGAAGTTTAAATCCAGCAATTGATTTTTTAGCTTTTGTAATAACTGGTTTTTGTCCTGTTATATTAAGTAAATCATTACAAGCTGCATCTAATAATTTTGAATTATGTGATGCATCTCCAGCACCAATATTAATAACAATTTTTTCTAATTTTGGTACTTGCATTACTGTTTTATAATTAAACTTCTTTTGTAAATTAGGAATTATTTCATTATTATATTTTTCTCTTAAGCGATTCATCAGCTGGCTCAGTTCCTAAGCTTCTTTTTTGTTAGATTTTCTAACTTTTGTTTCTTTTTTTACTTCTTTGTTTTCTTTTTTGGCAGTACTTACTTTTCTAGTTACTTTATTTGTTTTTGGATCAATTAACATAACGTTTGATGCATCAATTTTTGCTTCAACATCAATTATGCCACCGGTTTCATTATTATTTCTTGGTTTAACATGTTTTTTTACCATATTAATACCTTCGACAACAACTTTATTTTCAAGTTTAAATGTATGAGTAATTTTTCCTTCTTTTCCTTTGTCTTTTCCAACCATTACTCTTACTTTATCTCCAACTTTTAATTTCATGTTTTACCTCCTACAATACTTCTTTAGCTAAAGATACAATTTTCATATAATCTTTATCACGAAGTTCTCTTGCTACTGGTCCAAATACACGTGTTCCAACTGGACTCTTATCGTCTTTAATTATTACACATGCATTATCATCAAATTTAATATAACTGCCATCTTCTCTTTTTACACCTTGAACAGTTCTAACGATTACAGCTTTAACAACTTTTCCACTTTTAACTGTTCCATTAGGTAATGCTTTTTTTACTGTTCCTACAACTACATCTCCAATGTTTCCTGTTTTAACCTTACTTCCACCAAGAACACGAATTACTAGAAGTTCACGTGCTCCAGAATTATCAGCGACTTTTAAACGACTTTCTTGTTGAACCATAATATCCTCCTATAGAACTACTCTTTCTTTAACAACTTCAGCTAAATAAAATCTTTTAGTTTTAGAAAGTGGTCTTGTTTCAACTATTCTAACAACATCTCCTACTTTAGCCTTGTTTGTTTCATCATGAGCAGTATATTTTTTACTATATTTTACTCTTTTACCATATTTTGGATGATTTTTATAAGTTTCAACTAATACAGTAATAGTTTTATTATTTTTGTCGCTAACAACTTTTCCGATTAATTCTTTTTTTACTTTGTCTTTCATAATCTACCTGATTCCTTTCTCACGTTCACGAATGATAGTTTTCATTCTTGCAACTTCTCTTCTTAGTTCTCTTAGTCTTACAGGTTTTTCAAGATTTCCTGTTGCTTGTTGGAAACGTAAATTAAATAATTCTTCTTTAGAATCTTTTATTTTTGATTGTAGTTCTTCAGTGGTTAATTTTCTTAATTCTTCAATTTTCATTATTCGCCACCACCCATATCTTCTTTTTTAACAAATTTTGTTTTAATAGGAAGTTTATTTGCTGCAAGTCTTAACGCTTCTCTTGCTGTTGCTTCATCAATATCTCCTATTTCAAACATGATTTTACCTTTTTTAACTACTGCAACCCATTTATCTACAGCACCTTTTCCAGATCCCATACGAACTTCTAGTGGTTTTGCAGTTTTTGGCATATGAGGGAAAATATTAATATATACTTTTCCTCCACGTTTCATATAACGTGTCATAGCTATACGTGCTGCTTCGATTTGATTATTTGTAATCCAAGCACCTTCTTTAGCCATAAGTCCATATTCTCCGAAAGAAAGAGTTGTATTTCCTTTTGCTTTTCCTTCATATTTGATTCTATGAACTCTTCTATATTTTGTTCTAGATGGAATTAACATTAGTTATTACCTCCTTCATTTTTCTTTTTAGAAGGTAGTATCTCACCTTTATAAATCCATACTTTAATACCTAATTTTCCATAAGTAGTTAAAGCTTCAGCAAATCCATAATCGATATCTGCTCTAATTGTTTGTAAAGGAATATTTCCTTCAGAATATCCTTCACTTCTTGCCATTTCAACGCCATTTAATCTTCCAGAAACTAAAGTTTTAATTCCTTTAGCTCCAGCTTTCATTGCATTTCTAATAGCTTTTTTCTCAGCCATTCTAAATGGAGCTCTATTTTCAATTTGTTTTGCAATTGATTCTGCAACAAGTTGTGCATCTAAATCAACATTTTTTACTTCAAGAATTGAAACAGTAACTGGTTCATCAACTAACTTAGATAAACTTTGTTTTAATTTGTTAATTTCTTCTCCACCACGACCGATTATAACACCTGGACGACAAGTGTTAATTATTACTTCACATTTTTTATTATTTCTTTCTATTTCAACTTTAGAAATACCAGCATCTTTAAGATTTTTTTCTAAATACTTTCTTATTTTAATATCATTATTAATGTATTTAGCGACATCTTTTTTATTTGCGAACCAATTTGATTCCCAATCTTTATTAACTCCAACTCTAAATCCAGTTGGACTAACTTTTTGTCCCATAAATACCTCCTTATTTTTCTGCTACCACAATATTAACGTGTGATGTTCTATGATAATTTTTATCAGTAGATCCACGTGAACCTGGTACCATTCTTTTTAATGTTTGACCCATATCAATACTAATATGTTTAACATAAAGTTTGTTTTGGTCTAATTTATTGTTATTAACAGCATTAGCAATAGCAGAATCCAATGCCTTTTCTAATATTCTCGCTGGTTTGCTATTATAATTATTTAAAATTGCTTTGGCTTCGTTTGCAGACTTTCCTCTAACTACATCTGCCATCAAACGAAGTTTAATTGGACTAATTCTTACTCCTTTAATGATTGCTTTAACATCCATTTTTAAAGTTCCTCCTTATGCTATTTTCTCTTATCCTTATCTCCACCGTGTCCACCAAACTTACGAGTTTGTGAAAATTCTCCAAGTTTGTGTCCTACCATATCTTCTGTTACATAAACTGGAATAAATTCTTTTCCATTATGTACTGCAAAAGTATGACCAATAAATTCAGGAAAAATTGTTGAACGGCGTGACCAAGTTTTAATTACTTCTTTTTTATTATTTTCATTTAAATTTTGAACCTTTTTTAATAATCTATCAAAAACATAAGGTCCTTTTTTAATACTTCTTGCCATATTTTCAAATCCTTTCCTATTTACTATTTCTACGGCGTACAATAAGTTTATCTGACGCTTTTTTCTTTCTTGTTTTATAACCTAAGGCTGGTTTACCCCAAGGAGTCATTGGGCCACTTCTACCAACTGGAGCTTTTCCTTCTCCACCACCATGTGGATGGTCATTAGGGTTCATAACAGATCCACGTACTGTAGGTCTTACTCCCATATGTCTTTTTCTTCCAGCTTTTCCAAGTTTTACTAGTCCATAATCTTCATTTCCAACTTCACCGATTGTAGCTAAAAAAACGCCTAAGATTTTTCTTACTTCTCCACTTGTAAGTCTTACCATTACATAATTATCTTCACGGCCAAGAATTTGTGCTTGACAACCAGCACTTCTTGCAAGTTCTGCTCCTTTTCCTGGTTTTAATTCAATATTATGTACAGTAGTACCAACAGGGATATTTGCTAAAGGTAAAGCATTACCAACTTTAATATCTGCTTTTCCTTCTTTTGAACTAATTACTTTTGTTCCAATAGTAATTTCTTTTGGAGCAATAATGTATCTTTTTTCTCCATCAGCATAATTTACTAAACAAATATTAGCATTTCTGTTTGGATCGTATTCAATGGTAGATACAACACCTTCAATATCAAACTTATCTCTTTTAAAATCGATAACACGATATTTTCTTTTTTCTCCTCCACCTTGATGTCTTACAGTGATTTTTCCTTGACTATTTCTTCCAGCTTTATTCTTTAAAGGTGCAAGTAAACTTTTTTCAGGTTTTGTTGCTGTAATTTCATCATTTATAAGAGTACTCATTCCTCTTTGTCCAGGAGTAATAGGTCTATAATTTCTAATTGCCATAATATTTCCTCCCTATCCTAAATTAATAGATTGGCCATCTGCTAATCTTACGATAGCTTTTTTCTTACGATTTGTAAGTCCTGTATAACGGCCAACTCTTTTCTTTCTTGGATGAACATTTATTGTTCTAACTTCTTCAACAGTTACTTTAAATATTTTTTCAATAGCATCTTTAATTTCTGTTTTGTTAGCTTTAACATCTACATAAAAAGAATATGTATTATTTTCTGCTAAAGCAGCTGATTTTTCAGTAACTACTGGAGCTTTAATAATTTCTAAATACTTTGTATTCATTATTTTAGCGCCTCCTTTATTTCTTCAAGTGCAGCACTTTCAATTAATACTTTATTAGTTGAAGCAAGGTCTAATACACTAATTTCACTTGGTAATACAACTACAATATTTTGTAAATTTCTTGATGCTAAAATTAAGTTTTCATCATATTCTTTAACAACTACTAAAGTTTTTGTATCATTTAATTTTAAATTATTTAATACTTTTAACATTTCTTTGGTTTTTGGTGTTTCAAGTTTAATTGCATCAACTACAACAATTGCATTTTCACTTGCTTTATAAGACCAAGCAGATTTAAGTGCAAGTCTTCTTTCTTTTCTATTTTGTTTTTTGCTATAGCTTCTAGGAGTTGGACCAAATGCGATTCCTCCACCAACCCATTGTACTGCTCTAATTGAACCTTGACGAGCACGTCCTGTTCCTTTTTGTTTCCATGGTTTTCTTCCACCACCAGAAACTTCACTTCTATTTTTTGTTTTTGCTGTTCCTTGTCTTAATGAACTTTGTGCAACTATAATTGCATCTTTTAAAACTTTATCATTAGGTTCTATTCCAAAAATCTCTTTATTTAATGTTAAATCTTTAACTTTTTCACCATTTGTATTTAAAATATCTAATTTCATAATTTACCTCCTTATTCTGTAACTTCTACTTCTTTTTCTTCGGCAGTTTCATTAAATGGTTGTTCTTCAGTTAAAGTTTCTGTAGAAGTTTCATTATAATCATAAGTAATTATATCAAATGGATCATTTTTCTTATTTGTTTTAACAGCTGATTTAATTACTACTAAAGATTTATTAGCTCCTGGAATGCTTCCTTTAACTAGAATGCAATTTTCTTCCATGTCAACTTTAATTATTTCAAGATTTTGAATAGTAACTTGTTCTGCTCCCATGTGAGATGGTAATGCTTTACCCTTTAATACTCTCTTTGGAAGCATAGTACCTAGTGAACCTACTCCTCTATGATACTTAGAACCATGTGCCATAGGGCCCCTACTTTGATTATTCTTTTTAATTACTCCTTGATATCCTTTTCCTTTGCTGATTCCTGTTACATCAACAATTTCTCCTGCTTCAAATAATGAAGCATCTACAACATTTCCTAAGGCATAAGAAGTAATATCTACTCCTCTAATTTCTTTTAAGAAGCGCTTAGGAGTTGTATTAGCTTTTTTGGTATGACCAATATTTGCTTTAGTGACGTGTTTTTCTTTTACTTCAACACTTGCAAGTTGAATAGCATCATAACCGTCAGTTTCTTTAGTTTTAACTTGAGTTACAACATTTGGTTCAACTTCAATTACAGTAACTGGAACAAGTTTTCCATCAGTTGCAAATACTTGAGTCATTCCTAATTTTCTACCTAAGATTCCTTTCATATTTCTTTCTCCTTTTTAATTATTTTAAATTTCTTTGATTTGAATATCAATTCCGCTTGGTAAATCTAAACGCTTTAATGCATCAAGAATTTCCTTACTTGGATTTTTGATATCAATTAATCTCTTGTGTGTACGCATTTCATATTGTTCACGAGAATCTTTATACTTGTGAACTGCACGTAAAATAGTAATTTTTTCAATTTCAGTAGGTAATGGTACTGGTCCACTAACAACTCCTCCTGATCTTTTTACAGTTTCAACTATTTTAGCAGCAGCGCTATCAAGTTTTCTGTGATCGTATGACTTTAATTTAACACGAACTTTATCCATCTTGTTTCCTCCCTTCGCCTATATCTAGTATAGACATGCTCCGTATAAACACCCAATAGTCATTATAAAGTTATCAACAACTCGTCCTGGCGTATCGGCAACCTTACACATCAACACAGTCATAACGCTATAATGATATCACAATAATATATGAAAATCAAGCAAAAACTAACACTTTTTTGATTTTTTCAATCAAAAATACACTAGTAATAGTGTATTTTGATAAACATTATAAATATTGTTTTAAATTTTTATTCTCGCTTAATCTTCTCATTGCACTTATTTCAATTTGTCTTATTCTTTCTCTTGTTAAACCATAATCTTTTCCAATACTTTCTAATGTAAATATTTTTCCATTTGAAGTTAAACCTTTTCTTTTTTTAATAATATCTCTTTCTCTTTCTGATAAAGATAATAATGCATCATTCATAGCATCTTTTAATAAAAATTCTTCTACTTGAATTGTAACTGGTTTTTCATCACTTGGGATAAAATTTCCAATACATTCATCATTTTCACCATCATCATTTATTAATAAAGTATCTATTGAACCAACATCCGTTAAATATTGTTTTAATAATTTGATTTCCTTATAATCTTTTATATTTAATTTTTCCATTAAATATTTATCTGTAGGAACAGAACCAAAATCATTTAAATAATTTGATATAATTTCTTTCATATGAGATAGTCTTTGATGTGTACGAACAGATAATCTGACTATCCTTGAATTATTTTCAAATCCTCTTTTTGCAGATTGCCTAATCCACCATGTTGCATAAGTTGACAATTTATATCCTTTATTTGGATCAAATTTTTCTATTGCTATCATAAGTCCTATAGTACCATCTTGAATTAAATCAGAATAGTCATAGCCACTAGTTACATATTTTTTTACTAAACGAACAACCAATCTTAAATTATGTTTAATAAGTATTTGTTTAGCCTCTTCATCTTTTTCATAATAATATTTAAGTGTTAATCTTTTTTCTTCTTCAAAAGTTAATAGACCATATTTAGATATATCTTGTAAAAATAGTTTTAAATTATCATCAAAACTTAATTCATCTAAATCTTTTTTTTCTAGTACATCATATTGTATTTCTATATTTTTTAAATCCAAATAATATATCAATAAAGATTCAGTCTCATCATCTAAAAATAAATCATCAATATCATTTATTTTTACCCTATTATTTTTTATTTCAATTCTAGATAAAATTTCATCTAATTTATCAGTTATTATTTTATCTTGTAATGCACAATTAATAAATGATTCTTTTTTTTCTACATCATTTATTCCTAATTTTTCCATAATAAATCCCCCTTCTTAAAATCGACATAATTATACCACGAATGTTTATTTGTATAAAAAAAATTTATTATTAATCACGAATACGTGCAAAATCATCATTATCATCAAGATATATTTCTTCTTCAAATTCACTATTTATAAAATCAATATTTTCTCTCATATCATTTATTTTTGCGTCATTTAAATCATCTTCTTCATAACTTCCACAATAAGTTGCAAGTTCTTCAAATATTTCACTAACAGAAATACCTAGTTTTTTTGACTTAATAATTAAATTTGTACTTGCAACACTATTTAAAAAATAAACTAAAGATTTTTCAGTCATTCCATCTTCTAAACAATCTTTTATTTCATCCCTTAATTCATTTAGTTCTTCTTCATCACAAAATTCTTTTAATTTTAAAAGAACATCCTCAATACTATCTAATAATTTATTATTATCATTTTTCATAACACAACCTCCATGCATAATTATAACTTTATTATTTACTTTTGTATATTCTTATTACACTATTTTTTTATTAATTTACTATCAATATAATTTTCTAATAAAAACAATTTTTTTGAATCACGGCACTCTTTTATTGCATCTTCTATAATTTTAGCAACTCTTTGTTTACTTATATTATGTTTTATTCCAATCTCTTTATATGTATGTTCAATATAGTATGGATAAATAGCATAACGCATTTTTAAAATATCACTAGATCTTTTTCCAAAACTATCTAACAAAATTATTAATAATTTTG
>JAQXMG010000011.1 GCA_029012525.1 bacterium | reverse complement strand
TTTGTTAGATAGACTTTTTAGAAAAATTGGATTAAGTGGTAAAGCTTTAATTCCTTTTATTATTGGAACTGGATGTAGTGTTCCAGGCATTATGTCCTCAAGAATTATGGAAGATATATATGATAGAAAAGTTACTGCTGTAATTACTCCTTTTATTCCATGTAGTGCCAAGCTACCAATTATTGCTTTGTTTACAGGATATTTTTTTAGAGATAATTATGCTTTGATTGCTACAAGTTTTTATTTTATTTCAATAATTTTAATTATAATTAGCTCATTAATTATAAAAAAGGTATTTAATAAGAATTATACTTCATCGTATATATCAGAACTTCCAGAATTTAAACTTCCAAGTTTTAGATATTTGTTTAAAGATGTTTTAGATAAGATGAAAGAATTTGTGATTAAGGCAGGAACAATTATATTTCTATCATCTGTTTTAATATGGTTTTTATTGTCTTTTTCCACAAATTTTGAATATGGTGTGAATATTCAAAACAGTATACTTGCTTTTTTGGGTAGAAAAATTTCATGGTTTTTTTATCCGATTGTAGGTAGAAATAGTTGGGAAATAAGTGTATCTGCTATTCAAGGTTTGATCGCAAAAGAGCAAGTTGTATCATCGATGGAAATTATCTCTGGACTTTCTGGTGAATTTAGAAATACGTTTGAAATTTTTGCAGATGGAAGTCCTTTTTCATTTCTTAACAATTCATCAAGCTATGCATTTGTTATTTTTAATTTGTTTAGTGCGCCATGTATTGCGGCAATAGCTACAATGAAAAAGGAATTAGGAAATTTTAAATATACTTTTTTAGCTATTATTTTTCAAATTTTTTTGGCTTGGATTGTGTCAGTTTTGTTTCTTTATATAATAAAAATTTTTATTTAGAAATATTATTTAAATAAGTTTATTTTTAGTAAATTTATTTGGAGTGTGATTAGATGGAAATTTTAGATATTACTATTTTAATTTGTATTTTTACATATACTATATATGCATTAAAAATAATAATAAAGCATAATAAATGTTTGTATTGTAGTAGAAATTGTATTCAAAAAAATAAATTTAAAAAATATGAATATAAATTTTATTAAGGCATATAATAAGTATTGTTAGAGGGATATAGGTTGAGCTAAGAGTTACATTGGATTATTATCGATGTAGTCTGATGCAATTCGAACAAAGATTTTATATGGCTGAGTTTAGCTTGGTGATATAAAGTCGGCGTTAAGAGTGCGTAATGTGTGAAATTAGCTGTATCAATAGTGAGTTTTAATATATGGTTAATTAATATGTTATGCATTCGAGTTAAGAATATTATGGGAGTTGGACTTCTGTTTTTAATTAAGTTGTTCTCAAAAGGACAACTAAATAAAAAACATTTTATTAACGGTTATATTTATCCGATGAGGATAGATATAGTTGTGAAAATTTTCTTAATATTCGAGCAAAGATTTTTATGGGTGGTGGAATGCTTTGGTATCGTCGAAAGACATGCTGAGGTGTGTAATTATCCATATTGGTTGGAGTTAAGATCTATGTCATTCTACATGAAAAGAAGTTCCTATCTAATTAGTGGATAGGACTTCTTTTTATTTTAAACATAAGGTTTTTTTACGTAATTTTAAAATTTTTTATAATAACTATTGCTTTTTTGAGAAAAATGTTGTAATATCTAACAAAGTCAATAATTTTGGGTGGAAAATTTCTTAGGAGATTTTGCACCCTTTTTTTGGCTTAATTTTAAAGTTGTGAGGGGAATATTTTTTATTAATGAGAAAGGAAAAGTTTAACGATGTTAGGGAATGGTTACCAATTAAAAATGTAGAGAAAGGAATTAATTTAAAAAATGGTAATATATTAAAAATTTTGGAGGTTAAGCCTATTAATTTTAAACTCTTATCAGAAAATGAACAATATGCTATTTTAGAAGGTTATAAAAATTTTTTTAAACAATGTAATTTTGAAATGCAAATTGTTATACAAGCATTTAAGACTGATATAAATAAGCATTTAAATGATATTGAAAAATATTCTTATGGAAATTCGGATTTATCTAGTATACTAATGAATTATACGGAATTAATTAAAAATATTATTAATGATAAAAAAAGTATTACACGAAGATTTTTTATTATTTTAAATGTAGATTCCAACATAAATGATAAGGTAGAAAAAGTAATAAATGTCTTAAGAGTA
>JAQXMG010000010.1 GCA_029012525.1 bacterium | reverse complement strand
GTTAATCCAACTTGACTACCTTCACCTCTAGCGAAGAAAGATAATATATAAAAGCATCCACCTTCAGTAATAGGTATAGTTTGTTCAATTGACGAACCATCTTCAATATTTACTGCCCATAAACCAGAATGAACTCTACCTTGAACATCAACAGATGTTACTCCATCTGGATTTGTAAAAATCCAATCAGTTGGCTTATTATCACCAATATTTTCCGTTCCTCCATTAATAATTAATTGACCATTTGACTGACACCTACACAGGCACATTCCTGTTGGACCTGTTCATACCCTCAAAAGTGAAAGTGTAAAGTAATCAAAGAAAAATAATGTTATAATACCAATGAAACACTTTATATATACATATTTTGAAAGGAAAAGATAATATGAACGAAAACGAGAAAAAAGCATTTAAAGATTTAACATTTAAAATAACTAACGAAACAAAAAACTATTACTTGATATGCTATATATAAAGCAAATGTTAGAAGAAAGCGAACTATCGTCAAAAGATAGAAAACTTTTAGAAAAGGAATATAAAAACCTATTTAATCAATTTAGAAAAGATTTTCAAACTAACAACCCAAAAGAAACAAAAATAATTCGTAATTATTATGATAATCAAAAACAAGATAGCGAATAATTGCTATCTTTTGTTATTCATTTAACAAACTTTCTAAAAGATTTTTTCGTGGCTTTCGTTTTATTACTACATATTCAGTTTCTATTTTAGGTATAGCAATATCTTTATCAACCTTTTTATTTTCTTTCATTTCCTTTATTACATTTTTAAGCATACAAGTAGCAATACCTTTTTTTCTATATTCTTCTTTGACATAGACAATATCAATAAATAAGTAGTTTTTCATATACCACCCATAGACAACACCGACAGTTTTATTTTTATGATAATGATAATACGAATATAAGTTATATTCTTTGCCATAATTTTTGTAATTGTCTTTTATTGTTTTTAATACCTCTTGAAAGGTTGTTTTTTCCATATCTAACTTTGCCATATTTTTTGCTCCTTTATCATTTATTGAAATCATTATAAAAGTAATTGCTACTTGCTGTTAAGATTATACTTTTCTTGCGTTTATGTAATCTTTTAAAGATGTTTCTTCCACCAAGTAGCGACCTGATATTCTAAAAGCCACTAACTTATGTTCTCGAATAAGTTTTTGTATTGTCTTTACATTAACCCCAAGAATACAACTTATTTCCTTTGTTGTGTAATATTTCATTTTCTCATACCTCCTATAATCTCAAAGTAGTTATATTAACTACCTCTTACTTATAAGTAGAGTATTGACACCAAGAATCCACAAACGGATCGCGTGAGAAATTAGAACACTTTTTAAGGTAAAATAAAAACGACCTCGATACAAGCCGTTTAAAAGGCGTTTTATTGCCAAGATGTTATTTGCCGATTTGCTCGACAACACACAACACAAAGCAAAAAAGAGGGGGTATAGTTAAGTAAATTGTTGCTGATAAACAAAAAATAGGACGGTTGCGTCCTATCTTAATTTACTTAACTAATTTGTATTTTAAATTATACATTTCAGTTTCTTCATTTATCGTATCTTTATGTAATTTATTAACAAAATCTACAATTTCAGTAGAACATTTTGTTTGATTTAAATAATTTTCTTCTTTACTAAAACACATATAATTATAATTATTATACACGATTAATAATTGACTATTTTTTATAAATTTACTACCATCACCAATAGTAAAATCTAAATTAACATAATCTTTTGTGATATTTATATCTTGTTTATAAAAATGGTCGTTTTCGTCAAAATTATATGTTGAACTTTCATATTGATAAGTTCCGTAAAACTCCTTAACATTATTTCCACATCCACATAAACCAAATAACACAACCCCACATATTAACATTAAACTTATTTTTTTCATTTTCTATTCCTAACTCTCATTTATATCTTTTTATAAATTAACTCTTTTTATTCATCATGTTCAATAAATTAATCTTAAACATATCTTTATCTTTATTAGTTATTACCCCTTTATATGCTTTTATTTCGTCATATTTTTTTCTTTTAGATACAAAATGTCTATCTTTATAATCTTCATACATTTTATTTACTTTATCTACAATATCATTATTATCAAAAGCATCATACATTTTATTTACTTTAAATACAATATCATAATAGTCGTCATCTAAAGGCTGTATAGGGTTGCCACAATTAACGCACATTTTCGCTTTGTCGCTTATCTCTTTTCCACACTCGCTACATTTTATCAAAGCCATTTTTACACCTCATAATTTTTTTGATTATTACTAAAATAAAAACATATAAGCAAACATAATTAAAACAAAAGTGGCAATTCCGACCATTATCGGTATAAATATTTTTGGTTTCTTTTTATTTTCCTTTACATACGAAAAATCACAATGAGGACAGCGATTTGCTTTATCACTTATATTTTTACCACAATTTTGACATTTAATTAAAGCCATTTAATTTTCCTCCTTTTTTATAACGGATACACCATATAAAATAATTGTTCCACCAAGCGTAAGCATAATTCCTTTTAGACCACTACATAACATTTCTCCTACATAATTAACATTATTTGCCGTTGTTGAAGCAGCATTTTGTATTCCCGAATATGCATCACCACCATAATATTCTTTTGAAGAAGGAAGACCAACATAATCAAGAGATATCCCCCAAATGATAGCAAATATTCCCAAGAAAATAAATGCTATTCCAATGCCAATATTTTTATTATTTTTTTTGTTTTCGTTTTTTAACGGATAACCGCAATTACTACAACAATTTAATTTGTCGCTTATTTCTTCGCCACATTCTACACATTTAATTAAACTCATTTTATCACTCCTTATTTTTTCTTATTTAAAATTATTGCTACAACAACACCAACTATTATTGCTACTACTAATGCTCCAAAAATAACAGGTATTCCCATCATAAAATAACAACTCCTTTCAATTTTTAACTATCTCAATTATTGGCTCTAAACTTTGTATATCGGTAATTGTTTCATTAAGATAAAAACTAAACTTATAACCTTGCTTTTTTCTATTCTTTAATAAATAACTTCCGTCTTGTTGGCTATAATAATACTTTGCTTTTTCATTACAAATATACAAGTATATTTCTTTTGGTATATTGTCATTTTTCATTAAAGTTAATAAATCATAATAACTAATTTTTTGCTTTGTCATAATTGCTATATCTATTATACACGAAATCTTTAATTTTTTCTATTAGGTTATAAATACCATATAAAACTAATAAATATAAAGCACCACCACCGATACCATATATCATAAATGCTGGGTAGTCGTTTATAGCACATTTTATTATTTCAAATGGATTTGTTGGCACAATAAAAGATAAGATAAATATAATACTCGCACCACCGATACCAAGAATATTAAATGTTCGTATCATAAAGACACCTCCTTCAATTACTATTATACCACAACACCACCTATTCGTAGGGTATAAAAACGCTTTTTGTGTGGAATAATTGATACATGGAGTGATACCTATGAGAAAGTGGGAAAAAGAAGATAACAACTATGTTTATTATTGGGTAGGTAAAAACATACGCAAGTATAGAAAAGCGAAAGGTTGGACGCAAAGACAACTTGCCGAAAAGTGTAGTTATACCGAAAACTTTATCGGCGATTTAGAAAACGATACTTTTAAAACTTGCTCTTTAAATACCTTATACCATATATCAAAGGTTTTAGATATACACATGAAATCGTTATTTGACGATTTAGACGAAGAAGAAAACAAATAGATATGTCATAGCACATATTTTTTTGTTGCCTTAATTTAGTCGTTTTTTCGCTCCTATTAAGTGATTTAATTAAGAGGTAATTATTTCTATTATACGAACTAAAAACGCACAAAAAAGGCTTATTCGCGTTATTTCGCGTCAGCTTTTAATAATTGCTCTATATCTAATTTATCAACCTTTTTTATATCTATCTTTTTATAATACTTAATCAAGAAATCTTTAACAATTCCAACGAATTCATTTTTAGCATTTTTATTGTCATTAAATAGAAAGTTCCAATCGTTTGTATAATTTTCGTCATATAGATATTTAAAGATAGAATAACCAATGCTTTCTTTTGTTTCGTGGTAGATATATTTTTTTACAAGTTCAATTATGTTGCTATCAAATATGATAGTTTTTTCTTTGTCTAAATCTTTTAATAATGGCTCTATATATTCCACGATATAGGTATTAACTTTATCTTCATAAGTATATTTTTTTATTGTATATTCTTTAATTCTATTTGCTATATCTTTTTTTAGTTTTACATCACTTTTATTTATAAAATCAATTTCGTTGTCTTGTAGCATATTAGGGGCTTTGTTATCTTCATTTACTTGGGCTAACATAATAGTCATATCGACAGCCGTTGCTTTCATATCTTCATATAACAAGTTATCGCTTTTAGATGTTCCAATTACATCACTTATATTTATTTTAGGCATTACATAAGTTTCAACAAAGTTATGGGCTTTATTTAAAAAGGCTTGTTCTTCGTTAGTGTTTTTTCTTTGTTTGTTTCTTTCTTTTTCATTGTCGGTCATTATTTTCAAAGTGTTTATTGTTTTCATAATTAACTCAACCTTTCGTAATACTTTTTATTTCTTTCAATAATCGCTTGGCACTTGTTAAAAGCCTCTTTATAATTGCTTATCATTTCTTCTTCATTGTCTTTTGTTATTAGTTCGTATATTTCTTTTAAGTCATTTATTATTTTATTTATTAAAAGGTTATTTGCCACCACATCAATTTTATTGTCGATAATATCTTTCATACTAACGATAAAATAATAATAATCAAATAAGTTTATATAATCTTTCATTTCAATAGCAAAGGCTTTTTCTTTTGGTAGATGTTCCTTAAGTCTTTGACTAACAACAATTATTTTATTTAAAAATGTTTCGCTATTCTTTTTAAATAGTTCATTATCTTTAATATCAAGATGTAATAATGTCAAATATGCTTTGTAATATTCCTCTGGTGTAGATGTTTCGTTCAGCTGAAAGTCGGTAGGCTCTTTATCAAATAAAATCTTAACTATACCATTATTAGCATAAGCCACCAAATCGTAAATAAAGCGAATATAACGCATTTCTTCCTCGTTTAAGTCAATTCCATAGTTATTACTAAAATCGTCTTTATATTGCTTTCTAAAAGCCAAATAATCGGTATATAAATTATTAAACTTGCTAATAAAGATTTTATAGTTGCTATCTTTGTTTTTTTCGTATTCAATACCACCCTTAACAACCATATCAAAATTAACATCTTCAAGTTTTTTCATTTCTTCTTCAACATCATATTTAACTTGGTCTAATTTATTTATATTCATTAAATAGTCATACCACTCAATAAACTTATTAAAAAGATGTCTTGTATTGCTATCGTATAAGCCTTTAATTGTTCTTGTGCTATATTGGTATTTTTCGCTATCATTATCATTATTTCCAAATAAGCATTTTTCTAGTTCTAATTCTATTTCAAATATCTTGTCATTGATGTTTTTATTACTATCAGCAAATATGATGTTATTAACTAATATTAAGGTTTTATATACATTTAACATTATTTCGTATTGATCCGAAGATTCTTTTTTAAAATCGCTAATTTCTAACTCTTTTTCAAGTGTGGCAATATACTTGCTATTTCTAAATATATCGTCGCTTAATGTATTGTGTCTTTTTCCCATATAAAGCCCTCCATATCTAAATTATACCACGAAAAAAGGCTATATTTTCATATAACCTTTGTTTTGTTTTTTATTATTTTAAATCTTTATCAACAAAATTTTCAATATACTCGTCAGTTGCATCTTCGAAATTTCCTGTTTCAATAAATTTTTCAGTTAATTCTATTGCTAGATTTTCAGCATCTTCTTTATTGTAATTATATTTTTTTATTAAATAATCAGATATATAAACTCCTAAATATTCTTGTAATTCACCATAAGCGTCTTTTGGTGATAAGAAAGTTTGGTGTGTGTAATAATATGCTCCGTTTTTAATCATTTTAATCATTCCTTTCATTTCACAAATATTATTTTTTTAGTAATTATTTAAATCAAAATATTCCCTTTGACGACTATCTTCATAATCATAATCGCCATTTTCAAAACATTTAATATTATCAATTAACATTACATTATTTATTCCCATAAAATCAGTTATTATGAAACCGGTATTTTTCATAACATCTATTAAGTCGCTTATTCTTTCGTATAAATATTCGTTTTCGTTGAAAATATTTTCAATTTTTTGACCGTTATCAAAGGCAAAAATTAATTTTAAATCTTCAAAATCGCTACATTCACTATCAAGCATTTTAGCCTTGTGGCTTTTCATAGCCGTTTTAATTTTATTTTTCCAACCTTTATATTCTTCTTCAAATCTTTTTAAATCATTTTTTCTTGTTTCTAACATTTTAATCATTCCTCTCATTGTGGGGTTGCCACTTATTATAACATATTTAGCAAACTTTTAAACCGGTTTATCTCGCTTGCAAATACATAATAACAAATAAAAAAGCAAAAAAAAGGCACATAAAAACAATAAAAGTGTTCCAATTTATAATTTATAAAAACCTTATAAATAAAGGCTCTTTTCATTTTTTAATACCGATTTTTCGAGTGGAAAACGAAAAAATCAAATAATTTTTTTTACTAATTTTTTATTTTGTAATAATAATTTTCTTTCTTTATTATATATAAAATAGACATACACCTAAAAACTATCACAAAGTATTAAAAAATAGCATAATTTTTTTGTTAAAATTAAAACTTTTTGCTCGATAAATCGGTGTTGTTTTTTACACAAGCCCAATAATTACGGGCTTTTTTGATATTTTAATTTAGAACAAAGTCAGCATTTTTTCGCACAAGATTTGAGGCTTTTTTTAATGTTATTCTTTAGATGCTTAAGCAAGAGAAGAAAGGATTTATAAAAATCTTATGTCGGCATAAGTTTTAATAGGTGGAACTTATGAAAATCACAAGCACATTTGAAGAAAATGGAAAGACATTACAAGAAATTATGGAACAATTTTTAATCATATATTTTAATGAAAATATCGACTAAAATGCTTTAAAAATAAGGCAAAAAATGGTATAATATATATGTATATAAAAGTTGTTTCGTTAGTAGCGAAAGGAGTAAAAATTATGACTAATGAAACATACAAAGTAGGAATATACTTAAGATTATCGAGAGACGACGAAAGGGACGACGAAAGCCAAAGTATAAGTAATCAACGCGACTTTATAATGAACTATATTATAAGAAATAATTTAATGCTAATCGACGAGTACATTGACGACGGAGTTAGTGGTACGCAATTTGATAGAGACGGTTGGACTAAACTTATAAATGATATAGAAAATGGTCGTATAAATATGGTTATTACAAAAGATACAAGCCGTTTAGGTCGTAATATCTCACAAAGTTTATACTATTCAACTGAATATTTCCAAGAGAAAGGTATAAGATATGTTGCTCTTGCTGACGGCATTGATACATTTGATAAACACCAAAATACTGATATGTTAATGTTTAAAGCATTTTATAATGAGATGTATGTAAAAGATATATCAACAAAAATAAAAGCAACATTAAACTCTCAAAAAAGAAATGGTAAGTTTATGGGTGGTATTGCTCCTTATGGCTACGATAGAAACCTACCTTATGATAAACACGAGTTAATTATCAACGAGGAACAAGCCGAAGTTATAAGAAGAATATTTGATTTATTTATAAGTGGTATGGGAGTTAAAAAAATCGCAAATCTACTAACTGACGAAAATGTACCTATACCAAGTATTCACAAAAACTTAAATCGTGGTATTAAATCAAGCATTTACGGAGTATGGCAAGAAAGAACTATCAGCGACATACTAACAAACCCTACTTATAAAGGCGATTTAACACAATGTAGAGAGTACAAAGTAAGTTATAAATCAAAGAAAAGAAAGAAAAATGATAGAAAAAATTGGATAATCGCAAAAGGTGCTTGTCCTGCTATCATTGACGAGGAAACTTTTGATATTGTACAAGATATGTATTCTAAAAATAAAAATAGAAATGAAAAATCTAACGAATACTTATTAAGGGGCTTTCTTGTTTGTAAGGAATGCGGACATACAATTTCAATAGGTCAAGCAAAATGGACTTGCAACGGCGAAAAGAAAACAAAGAATATTTGCTATTGTAATTATTACAAAAAATATTCAAGATACAATGTATGTACCCCTCATAAATTAGACTATGACGAATTAGAAAGAGAAATCTTAAAAGACATCAAGAAAAAATGTAAGGCTTTTTTAAAGACTAACAATTTCGAGGAGTTATTAAAAAACAATGATAAAATAACTAAAATACAAATTGATTTAGAAAAACAAATCACAAAAGCCAAAAATGATATCAACCAACAAGACCAATTCGTTGATAGATTATACAAGGACAAGTTAAAAGGTATTATCGACGAGGAAATGTTTAAAAGACAATACAATAACTTAACACAAGAAAAGATAAATCTTAAAAAAAAAATAAATGAATTAGAAACAAAACTTTTTGCTATCAAAAATAAAGTAGCAAATAAAGAAAATGCTAAATATACTAGCATTATTCAAGACTATTTATCATTAAAAAGACCAAGCAAAAAGTTATTATCTTCGTTAATAGATAAAATTGTTATCGACGAAGAACAAAATGTAAATATTTGTTATAAAATCAAGCCATTATATTAAAAAAATGGCAATAAAATTATATTTTACTTTCACTTATGAGTGTATGAGTTGGTCCCGTTGGTCCTATTAACCCTGTTGGTCCTGTTGCTCCCGTTGGTCCTGTTGCTCCCGTTAGTCCTGTTGGTCCCGTTGGTCCTATTAACCCTATTGGTCCTGTTGGCCCTGTTGCTCCCGTTAGTCCTGTTGGTCCCGTTGGCCCTGTTGGTCCTGTTGGCCCTGTTGCTCCCGTTGGTCCTGTTGGCCCTGTTGGTCCTCCAGATGGCCCAGTTGGTCCTGTGGGTCCTCTTTGACCTCTAACAAAAACTAATCTTCTACAAAAATCGGAATCATTTTCTTTATTTTCACAATTATTATTTCTATTGTTTATTCTTCCACAATTCATAAATACTTCTCCTTTCAAAGTATTTTATGAACTAACACAATACAGCAGTTAATCATAAAGTCTAATTTTAAAATAATTATCAATAATATACGCATTTGTTATATTTTACATAACATTATAATCATATATTAAATCAGGAGGTAAAATAAATTATTAATATTATGAATAAATATAAAGTATGCGTATATGCAATTTGCAAAAATGAAGAACAATTTGTTAAAAGATGGGTTAATTCAATGAACGAAGCTGATGCCATATATGTTTTAGACACCGGTTCAACCGATAATACTGTAAAATTATTGAAAGAAAATAATGTAATTGTAAAAACAAAAGCAATTAAACCATGGAGATTTGATTCTGCAAGAAATGAATCATTAAAAATGATACCTAAAGAATTTGATATATTAGTTTGTACAGATTTAGATGAAGTATTTGTTAAAGGGTGGCGCAAATCTTTGGAACAAATCTGGCAAAAAAATACAAATAGATTAAGATATATCTATAACTGGAGTTTAGATGAAAAAAACAATCCAAAAGTATCTTTTTACTCTGAAAAAATTCATGACAATAAAAACTACACTTGGATTAATCCTGTTCATGAAATTTTAAAATTTAATGGTGATATTGAAAATATTTTAATAACAGATGATATTACTTTAAATCATTATCCTGACAATAAAAAATCTCGCAGTAGTTATCTTCCTCTTTTAGAACTTTCTGTAAAAGAAGATCCCAAAAATGATCGTAATATGCATTATTTAGGTAGAGAATATATGTATTATGGTAAATATAATGAAGCAATTGACACGTTAATAAAACACTTAAGTTTGAAAAATGCGACTTGGAATGATGAAAGATGTGCTTCTATGAGATTTATTGCCCGATGCTATAAGAATCTAAAAAGATATGATGAATCTAGAATGTGGCTTGATAAAGCAATTAAAGAAGCACCATATCTAAGAGATCCATTTATTGAAAGAGCGCTTTTAGAATATGAATTAAATAATTTTAAAGATGTAAAAAAATATTGTTTAAAAGCTTTAAAAATAAAGACTCATCAAAAAACATATATCAATGAAACTTTCAGTTGGGATAACACAATATATGATTTATTATCTCTTGCTTATTATAATGAAAATAATTTAAATTTAGCAAAAAAATATGTTTCACTTGCTCTTAAAATGTCTCCTCATGATGAAAGATTAAAAAATAACTTAGAAATTATAAAAAAGCAAATAAAGAATAATTAATTCTTATTTGTTTTTTTATGAATTTTATTTAATTATTCATGTTTATAGTCTAAGGCATATAACTTCTTTTTGAATATAATAAATTAGACCAAAGGAGGAAATTAGTTTATGGATAATAAAATTTTAGAAGTTCAAAATCTAAAGAAAATATACCATGATAAAAATGGTGAAGTATTATCCCTAGATGATATATCTTTTTCTGTTAATAATCATGAATTTATTTCTATTGTTGGTCCATCAGGGTGTGGTAAATCAACTATTTTAGGTATTTTGTCTAATATTTTAGATTATAGTGGTGGTGTTATAAAGTTTAGTAAAGAAAATCCCAAAATTGGTTATATGCTTCAAGAAGATGCATTACTGGAATGGAAAACAGTTTTAGATAATTGTTTATTGGGACTTGAATTAAATAATAAATTAAACAAAGAAAGCAAACAAAAAGTTATAAAATTACTTGAAAAATATGGGCTGAAAGAATTTATAAATAGTTATCCAAAATCATTATCTGGTGGAATGAGACAACGAGTTGCATTAATTAGAACTCTTGCTATAGATCCTGATATATTACTTCTTGATGAACCATTTAGTGCTCTTGATTATCAAACTAGACTTAATTTATCCAATGAAGTTTATAAAATAATAAAAGAAGAAGGAAAAACCGCAATTATGGTTACCCACGATATTGCAGAAGCTATAAGTATGTCAGATAGAATTATTGTTTTAACAAAACGTCCATCAAAAATCAAAAAAATACATAATATAATTTTAGAAAACAAAAATATTCCAACAGAAAATAGAAAAGATCATAAATTTGTAGATTTTTATGAAACAATTTGGAAGGAACTTGATAGTCATGTATAGTGTTGAACATAAAAAATATTTAAAAGAATTAAAGAAAGAAAAATTTATTATTAACTTTTTCAAAATATTTATTATTGTATTTTTACTTACCTTATGGGAAGTTTTAGCTCATTATAATATTATTAACACTTTTTTAATGTCATCTCCATCAAAAATTATTACTACTACTATTGATTTATTTAAAAATTATAATCTTGTTTCTCATATCATTGTTACATCTTATGAAACTATTTTAAGTTTTACAATTTCAACTATTATTGGTATTGTTATTGCAAGTATCTTTTGGGCTAATCAAACAATTGCCAAAATATTTGATCCATATTTAACAGTACTTAATTCACTTCCAAAAGTATCTCTTGGACCACTTATCATAATTTGGATGGGTGCTAATACAAGTTCAATAATACTTATGGCTATTTTAATTGAAGTATTTACAACTATAATTAGTTTATATAATGCTTTTATTAAAACTGATTACTATAAAATAATGTTATTTAAATCTTTAAATGCAACTAAATTTAAGATATTTACTAAATTAGTATTTAGAGGAAACTTACCTACTCTTACCAACACTTTAAAAATAAATATTTCTTTATCCTTAATTGGAGTTATTATGGGAGAACTTCTAGTATCAAAAAAAGGCCTTGGTTATTTAATTAATTTTGGATCGCAAACATTTAATCTTAATCTTGTTATAACCTCTATATTTATTTTAGGAATAATTTCTTATGTTTTCTACATGATTATTGATAGATTAAATAAAAAGATATAAAAAAAATTAGATTATTGTTAAATCTAATTTTTTATTAATTTAATCATTTTTTTATTTCATATTTGTATATTTTATGACTTCCAAGTTTTCTTCCATAATCAATTTCTTAATTTCGCAACTTATTTTACATGTGCTAAAAGTAAATCTATTTAACTAATAATCATTAAGATGTAATAATATAATTTATTATAAAGGAGATAATATGATTAATTTTTTTAAAGGCGTAGCTGGTGGAATAGGAAATATTGTACCAGGTTTATCTGGTAGTGCTTTACTTGTAATTTTAGGAATTTATGATAAATGCATTGTTGCAATTAGTAATTTATTTAAAGATTTTAAAAATAGTTTTTTATTTTTATTTCCAATTGGCTGTGGAATACTTTTTGGTACCTTTATATTTAGTAATATAATTGAAATATCATTAAATAAATTTTCATTAGCAACAAGTATTATTTTTGTGGGATTTATGATAGGAACTCTTCCCTCTTTATTTAAACAAGCTTATAAAGAAAAGTTTAAAAAAAGTTTTCTTATTCCTTTAATAATAACTTTTTTACTTGGAGTATCACTTCTTTTTTACAAAAATAATTTTTCTTTTGAAATAACTAATTACAATTTTTTAACTTTAATAGGAATAGGTCTTTTAATTGCAGTCTCAACAATTATTCCTGGTATATCATCAACTGTTCTTCTTACTATGATTGGAATGTATGATGTTTATATAGGATCTATTAATAGTCTTAATATAAAAGTCTTATTTTTTATTGCAATTGGAATTTTCATTGGATTTTTATTGCTTTCAAAGTTAATTAGTTTTTTACTAAAAAAATATTATAGCTATACCTTTTATGCCATAATTGGTTTTGTTATTTCAACCATACCTGCTCTATTAATTGAACCTATTATAATAAATTGTGAGTTTTTTATCGGAATTGTATTAAGTATTATTGCTTGTTTTATAACTATTATATTTTCAAATAATTGTAATTGATAATACTTGAATATAGATATAAAAATATTTATAATATAAAATGAAAGGAGAAGTATATGATATATATTATTTTAGTTATTATTGCTGTTGTAATTTTAGTGTCAATTAAGCAAATCAATGAATATGAAAGAGGTATTAAGTTTTCTTTAGGAAAGTTTTCTTCTATCATGAAACCAGGATGGAATTTGGTTTTTCCAATATTTCAATCATATAAAAAAGTTGATATTAGAACTAAAGCAGTTGATGTGCCTGAACAAGATGCTATAACAAAAGATAATGTATCTGTTAGAATTAATGCTGTTATTTATTATAAGATATTTGATGCTTCTAAAGCTGTAATTGCAGTTGAAAATTATTACTATGCAGTTAGTCAATTAACTCAAACCACAATGAGAAATATTGTTGGATCAGTAACACTTGATGAACTTTTAGCAGAACGTGAAACAATTTCTACAAAAATCTGTGATATCATTGATAAAGCAACTGACCCTTGGGGAATTAAAGTTGAAAACATTGAATTAAAAGATATCGCTCTTCCAGAAGAAATGAAAAGAGTTATTGCAAAAGCCGCTGAAGCTGAACGTGAAAAAGCTGCTGTTATTACAAAAGCTGCTGGTGAAGTTGAAGCAAGTGAAAACCTAGCAATTGCTGCTAAAAAAATGAGCGAAACTCCAGGTGCACTTCATTTAAGAACTTTAGCTACTTTAAATGATTTATCATCAGATCAATCAAATACAATAATATTTGCAGTTCCAATTGAAGTTCTAAGAGCATTTGAATCATATGGAAATAACAAAAAAAATTAAGGTAAATCCTTAATTTTTTTATTATCTAAATCTTTTTTTGAAATCTTTGATAAATTCTTCTGATTCAATTTCATCTTGAATTTGTTTTTTATGATTTTCTTGTTCTTTATTATAATTATTTAAACTTAATTCTTCTATTGAATTTAGTTTTTCAACATATCTTTTTATATCATTAGGTGAATATTGTTTTAAAATACAGGCAACTTCTGAATTTGATAATTCTTCTTTGTTATAATAGCTAAGAAATGGATAATCACTATTTGATTCTTCTTTATATAAAGTAAAACCTAATTCTGTTTTTATTTGTTTTTTAAAAGATTCTATTTTTTTACCAGAGACAATGTCATACATAACTCCATTTACTTTTTCTCCTATTACAATAGTAGAATCTAAAAATTCTTCATCTGTTACTACATCTTTTTTTCCAAAAAGTGTTTTTTTTACATGAACGACTTTTCTTGTTTTTAAAACAACATTTTCTAATTCATAATCATAATTTTTGCCATCATTATTATTTAAATATAATTTATAATATTTACTCATTTTTAACCTCTTTCCCCTAAATACGTATTATTCATCAAAGAAATCATCGAAAAATTGATCATCAGTTGGAACATCTTTTTCAGGTTCTTGTTCATTGACATTTTCATCCGTTAATTCTTTTATTTCATCGATAACAATTTTTGAATCAGCTAATGAATCTTGATCAATTGGTTTAATATCAACAAATTCAGGTTTTTTCTTCTGCTCTTTTTTCTTCTTTTCTTCTTCTGCTTTTTCTTCAGCTTCAAGTTCTGCAATTTTTTGATCAATTTTTTTAACTAAATCATCAACATTAAATTTTTCTTTAGTCATATCAAATGGATTACTATTTAATGATGGTCCATCAGACATTCCTCCACCAATATTCATAAATGGATTAGGCTGATCCATCATTTCCATAAATTTATTTTGTCTTTTTTCTTTAACAAAAGATTTTAAATCAAACACATGAATTGGCATTTTTTCTCTATGGACAAATTCCTCTGCTTTATAATTTGGAATACCCCAATCTGTTTTATAGTCTTTATATAATTTTGTTTTATAAGGCCTACATCTTGTTCTAATTACAATTGCCTCATCTGGTTTCATAAGTTGAAGCTCTGATACAGTAATTAAAGGACGTGATTCTTCGTGCTCTTTATCGCCTTTTCCTACTTTAACTTTCTTTTCACCACAAAGTTTTGAAATTTCTTCCAAAGCAGATAATTCTGTTGTTAGTAAATAAATCAAATTAGTACAATTACTTCTCAAAGTTTGAGCGACTTCTTTGCTATAAGTAGCTTCAAGTCCAGCAAAGTTTTGAATAATCATAGTAAGTCTAATACAACGGCTTCTTGCTGCTGCAATCATTGTTGTAACATCTTTTAATGGTGGCATATTTTGAAATTCATCTAAGATAAAATTAGTTCTAATTGGAAGTTCGCCTTTTGGAGAATCTTGAGCAACACCAATAAGTGTTTCATAACATTGTTTTACAAATATAGTTGCAAGAGCATGATATGTTTTTTTCTCATCTTGAATTATCATAAATACTGCTGTTTTGTGACGGCCAATATCAAACATATCAAAATCACTATGTGATAACATTTCACTTAAGTTTTCACGAGAAGCAAATAATCTTATCTTTTGTTTAAATGTCGATAAAATACTTGCTTTAGTCTCTTCAGCGGCCATTACTGTACCTGACGCACAAGTATAAGCTGCACTTGCTGGATCTTTATCATTGAAATATTCTTTTATATAAGTGCTTCTTCCTGCGAAACGTTCTTCACCTACTGTTGACATAACAGAAATACTATTTAAATTTACTTCATCTTCTTTAGCATCTTCAAAAAGACCTAATGCTAAAGCTGAAAAATAATCAGCTGATGATTTTTCCCAGAAAGCATCTTTTTGACCACCTTCTTCATAAAGAATGTTACTTGCAACGTCATCTAAAAGTTCCATTGCTTTATCGGTATCACCCTGTTTATACAATTTATAAGGCAAATCAAGAGGATTCCAACAATTACCACGTTGTGGATCACGGAAATTTAATACAACAATCTTATAACCTTTTTTCTTTAAAAGTCCTGCACTTTGTTGATATATTTCTGCCTTTGGATCGGTTATTATCATTGATTCACCCTTACGTGCTAAAACTTTAACCATAGGATGAACTAAATCTTGAGTTTTACCTGAACCAGTAGTTCCGATTACAATACTATGACTATTTTCATCATCCAACCAAATCTCTTTTCCATTATTAATAATTGGAATACCAGCAGAATCATAAGTATCATCCTTAATATTAATTTTTTTTAATTTTTCTTTCATCTCTTTATCAGTAAAAAATCTATTGTAGCCTTTGTCTTCTTTTTCTCCAAAAGATATACCAAAACCTTTTTCCTTTTCAAAAAAATATGATTTAACTGCTAAAAAGATTCCAACAAGAAAGATTAGAAAAAACATTACTGTATAACCAATCATACTTGGAAAAAAAGCAGGAAATGGATTAAGTCCAAAAAAACCTTCTCCCGTGGCAACACTATGTACATTTAAGACAAATATACATGTGGCATATAAAAGTACAACTAAAAATAATGCAAAGATTAACCAATCTTGAGGTTTTGCTTTAAATTTAAGTTTCATAATA
>JAQXMG010000009.1 GCA_029012525.1 bacterium | reverse complement strand
CTTTAAAGATAACATCTATTTTATCACCAGATTTTAATGTTTTATTTTTGCTATATAAATAATTTGTTTTAGGATCAAATTTATATTTTTCATCTAAATCAGATATACTTATTTTACCATAGATGCAGTTATCAACTTTTACTGTTAAATTAGTTTTTGTAATAGAGCAAATTACTGCATTAAATACTTCGTTAACATGATTTTGCATGTATAATGCTACTAATTTTTTATTAACTGTTCTTTCTAATTCATCACTTAGTTTAGTAGTTTCATTGCAATGTCTTGCTATTTCTTTTAATTCATCAGTTAAATCATCTGAATTTTCTGGATATATTCCTTTAATATATTTTTTAAGTAGGGTATGAATTTCTAAATCAGTAAATCTTCTAATAGGAGAGGTGAAGTGAGTATAATTTTTAAGCGCTAAACAAAAATGTCCTATGTTATTTGGAGTATAAATGGCTCTTTTAATACTTTGTAAGATTTTTTCAGATAGAATAGGGTACTCTTCGTATTTTTCAAGTTGTTTTAAGATATCTTGTAAACAATAATTATCATCAAGTGCTTTATGTACTTTTATATCATATCCCATATTTTGTAATTCAGTAATTGTTTCTTTTAATTTTTCTTTGTCTGGTTTGTCATGACATCTATAAATAAATGGAAGAGACATATTATATACATAACTTGCTACAGTATTATTGGCAAGAAGCATAAAGTCTTCGATTAATTTTTCAGCTTTATCTCTTTTTATTTCTGATATTTTTATTTCGTCTTGTTCAATACTTGTTGCTATTTCATTACTATTAAAGTTTACATAACCACGTTTTTTCTTCTTATTATCTAAAATATAATGAAGTTTTTCCATAAGTTTTAAAGTATCATAATATTTTTCATAACCAGGTACTACTTCACCATTTAACACTTTATTAACATCATCATAATTCATTTTCTTACAAGAATTAATAACACTTTCTTCTATATTATAAGAAATAATATTACCACTTTTATCTATTTCCATAATACAAGACACAGTAAGTCTATCAACACCTTCATTTAATGAACATATTCCATTTGATAATAAATGATGAAGCATTGGTATTACATAATTAGCAGGGTAGTAGCTATTACCACGACTTTTAGCATCATTATAGATAATGCTATTTTCTTTAACATAATGTGATACATCTGCAATATGAACTCCTAAAACAAAATTTCCACGTTCATTTATTTCTAGACTTATCGCATCATCCATATCTTTAGTATCAATACCATCTATAGTAAAAATAATTTTATCTCTATGGTCAACTCTTTCTTTTAATTCTTCTTTTTTTACTTCTTGTGGTATTTTTTTAACTTCATTTATTACATCTTCACTAAAATTAGTTCTTATAGATAAATCCATAGCAATTGTTTTTACAAATAAGTTAGGATCATCTTTATGTCCAATATAATCTATTATATTACCATAATAATTATTATCATTATAAGAAGTTAAGTTTATTAAAACCCTTGCACCAGATACTAAATTTTTTAAATCACTTGATTTTAAAATAATATTATAATTAAAACCTTTTGTTACTGGCACTAATTTTATCTTTCCATTTTCAATAACACAATCTGCAATTATATTATCATTATTTCTTTTAATAACATCTTTTATTACTGCATATTCTTTTCCATTATATGGTCCTTTTACTTCATATAAAACATCATCTTTTATAATTGAACCATCTAAATTATTATTTAATACATATATTTTTTTATAATCATTTTGAATATAAAACAAATTATTGGAATCACAATTTAATCTACCAACTTTTAAATTATTATCATTCGGAAAAATCATATAATAACAATTTTTTAATATTATTTTTTCTTCTTGTTGTAGTTTTAACAATGCTTCTCTAAATAAAATTTCTTCTTTTTTAGTCAAATTAAATATTTTTATAAGTTCATCAATTTTATACTTTTTATTTCTATTACTATCAAAAAAGTCAAAAATACTCGTTTTTAAATCATTATAATTTGTCATACAATTACCACCCTATAGTTTAATCTTAATAAAATAAAAATAAAAAGTAAAGAATTTTTTACAAACTCTGAAGTTGTAAGATAAATGTAGACATAAAAAAAGTGTCTACATTTTTTGTTATAATAAAATAAAGGAGATGATTATATGCCAAGTGGTAGACCAAAAGGCGGTACAAATAAATACTGGTTACCAGAGGAAAAAGAAAAGAT
>JAQXMG010000008.1 GCA_029012525.1 bacterium | reverse complement strand
TGAAAAAAATAAAAAAACGATAAATCATGGTATGATTAATACGAGGTGGTTGTTAAAATGAAAGAAACAATATATAATTATGACTATTTAAAGGATGAAGATATAACTGAAGTTGTTATTAGAACCAAAGCATTAATAATTAATAATAAAAATATAATTTTAGGAAATGAGAATAATATATATCAATTTCCAGGAGGTCATTTAGAAGATAATGAAACTTTTGAAGAATGCTTAAAGCGTGAAGTTTTAGAAGAAACTGGTATAGAGATTGATGATAATGAGATAAAAAAACCTTTTATGAAAGTTACTTATTTAAATAAAGATTGGCCAGAAATTGGAAAAAACAGAAAATCTGAAATATATTATTATTTAATTGAAACTAGTAAAAATCCAGATATGAGTAAAGTAAAATATACTGAACATGAAAAACAAGGTAATTTTAAAATTGAATCTATTCCTTTGAGTGAATCAATATGTGTTATTGAAAGTAATATTTCAAAAAATGAAAAAAATAAGGTTATAGCACCAGATATGATAATGGCAATAACAGAATATATATATCAGTGTGAAGATTAAAATGAAGTTTGAAGAAAAAATATACAATACTGGTAATTTAATTAATAAATATATTGATGAAAAAACAACACGTGTAAGAGCCATTATTGTTCATTCAAATAAAGAAGTATTGATGTGTTATTCGGATGTTCGTAATCATTATGAGTTTCCAGGAGGTCATTTAGAATCTGGTGAAAATTTGATTGAAGGCTTAAAACGTGAAATATTAGAGGAAACCGGGATAGAAATAGAAGATAATGTTACGCCTTTTTATTCTATAAAGTATTATTGTGAAAACTATCATGGTACTGGAAAAAATAGATTAGTTGAAATTTATTACTTTTTGATTTATACTGATTTAGTTTATGATGCATCTGAAATAAGATTAGATGAAAATGAAAAATATGAAAACTATGAATGTGTGTATATCAATATTGAAAAACTAAAGGACATATTATTTGAAAATAAACAAACTACTAGAGAAACTAATAGTTCATTGGATGATACAATTTTAGTATATGAAGAGTTCTTATCTAAAAATAATTATAGGAGATAATTATGGAAGATTATGATGTTTTTAATGAAATCCGAAATACAAAAGAAAAAAGTACAATAATTATTATAGAAGATGATGAAAATTTTATAATTAAAAATTTGCTTGATTCATCTTTTGAAATAATTCCAATAAGGTTTAATTATGATTTATCTTGTTTTTCTAATAGTTATATAGATAAAACAAAAGAATTATTTACATATTATTATAATGAAAATAATAGTTATCAAAATGAATTATTAAGATTAAAAAAACATTTTATTCATTATCAAAGAAAACCTATTATTGCTTATATACCTAATGATAATAAATATATTATACTGAAAAATATGCTTAATGAGATTGGAATAAAGTGTATTTCTGATAAAGAACAATTTATTAGTATGATTAATGTAAGATTAGTTTTTATAGATAGTGATGATACATTAAAGAAATCTTATGGAACAATTTCCGAAAGAATAAAAAAAGCAATTCAGGAAAATAAAAAAAAAGGTAATAAAATTATTATTTGTACAGCAAGACCTCGTTATCAAACTATTGAGGTAATGAAAGATGTAGGAGCTGATAGTATTATTGTTTCATCTAATGGCTCAGAAATTTATGATAGCAATGATAACAAAATTATATTTAACTCATTTATTGATAAAGATCCAGTAATTAAATTAGTAGAATATGCATATTTAAAAGATATTAGACTAATATTAACTATGGAAGATTATGATTATGTTACTAAAGAAACAAGAAATCCAAATCAAAAATTATTAAATAATTCTAATTATGTAGGAGAACTTACTGGATGTAATGTTAAACAATGTATGTTTATTGATAAAAAAAGTGACGATATTTATAAAATTAAGGATATATTATCTGTGGATAATAAATTACATATAGTCGATGAAATTAATGAAAATAGCTCATATGAAGAAAAATGGTTTAGTGTTGCTAATTCGAATTGTTCAAAGGGAAATGCGTTAAAGATTGTATCCAAATATTTAAAGATTCCTATTGAAAATACAATTGCGATAGGAAACGATAAGAACGACATTTCTATGTTTGAAGTTGCAGGATTTAGTGTTGCAGTTTCAAATGCATCTGATGATATAAAAAATTTAGTAGACTATACTACTTTATCAAACGATGAAGATGGCGTTGCAGTTTTTCTTGAAACATTAATAAAATAGTTAAATTTTAAAAACGTATCAAAAAAGTCCAAATTTGTACCAAAAACGGACCAAAATTGACTGTCAATAATTTGGAAAAATGTCTCAAATATTTTTAAACATTACCAGAAAAAGCATAGTGATTTAGTGATAGCACAGATTTCGTGGATTGCAATTATCCATGGCTCAATCGTGGTGGGCCAGTAGGTAATGGTCTTTAGATTTACAAGAATCCAAGGTAGTAATTACGATAAATATCTTGCTTATAGTTTCCGTGTTGTTTTGACAAAATTGAAATTTATTTTGTTTTAGGTTAATGATTGATATTAAAATAAAAAATGTTAGAGTTTATCTTTCTCTAACATTTTTTTTATTTTCTCCCATATAAAAGTCAATTAATGTATAAGTCATTTCAATATATTTATCTGCGGCTTCTTCATAATTTCCTTCTTTTATTAGTTTATAACAAGGAAGTATATAATTATATAACATTGAATCTGCAATTACTTCTCTAAAATTATCTTTATATAAATAATCAGCAATAATTGGACCAACAACATCATATTGTTCTAAACAATCATACATATAATCTCTCTCTGGCGTTTTTTCAAATCTTACAAGATCAAAAGCTTTAAATAAGTTATCTTTAAAATCTTTATTAATATTTAAAATATTACAAGTTGCTGTTACTAAATATCTTCCATATCTATGTCCATGATAAGTATAATCATCACAAGCAACTTCTCCTGGTTTTACATAATAACCTTTTTTATTACACCAAACTTTTTCTCCATCCCATTTAGTATCTCTATAATTTAAATAATCACAATCTCCACATCTATTAGCCATAAATAATACATCCTTTCTTTTTTTTCTAGCCATATATTATACATCAAAAATTAATTATATGCAAACTTTAATTTTTATGATATAATTTTTTTAAGATATGGTGATATATATGGAAGATTTATTTATTGAAGTAAAAGATATTAATGGCGATGTAAAAAAATATGAAGTGTTACATACTTTTTCTTTTAATGATAAAAACTATGTTATTTATACTGATAATACTTATGATAACGATAAATTAAATATCTATGCTTCAACTTATCATATGTTTAATAACAAAATAGTACTTGATGCTTTAAATGATGATTTTTGTTATAAACTTGTAAGTGATAAAATAAAAGAATTTATAAACGGTGATTAGTATGTTAAAAATAGAAATTTATAATAATGGAAGAATTCTAGATATAAAAGCAACAGAAGTTAAAAAAAATAAAAAAAGTATTTATTTTATAAATAAAAATGTTGTAGAGTTTGTTCAAGAATTACAAAATGAAAAAATATCAAAAGTAAAAGTAATAGAAAAAGATATAAACTTTAATGCTTCAGGTGTTGATGTTACAATTAAAGATTATGATAATGTAAAAAATTATCCTTTATTTGAAACTTTAAAAGTAAAACTAAATAGAGTATATAGACAAGAAAAATTAAAAAAAGCAAAATTAAATAGGTTAAAATTAGGTACAACTGCAGTACTTTTAAGTGCAGGAATAGCAGCAACATCACTTTTAAAAGAAAATGCTAAAGGTGTTAATTTTAGTAGTATAGATAATACAGATAGTCTTACTATTGAAACTTCTTTTGATGAAGTAGAAGAAGTAAATAATCTTTTTTTCGAAGAAGAAGAAGATCAAGAGCAAAATCAAATAATAGAAAATGTTTCTTTAAATGAAATGCTTGAAAAAACTTATAAATTTCAAATTGATCTTACTTATGATGATAGAAGTGATTCACAAAAGTTTGATACTTGTAAAGAAAAATATGGTGATTTAATTACTAAATATTCTAATATGTATGGACTTGATGCTAATTTAATGATTGCTCTAGCAACCCAAGA
>JAQXMG010000007.1 GCA_029012525.1 bacterium | reverse complement strand
AATATATGGATATAAAATATCAGGTAGTTATAATGTTAATATTTATGAAAACAAAAAAATTGGTTTAATCATAGAATTTATAAAAAAAGAGAGTTTTGATTTTTTTCCAGATTTAATCGATTTAAAACTTAATATTTTTTATGATAGTGATGTTTATTTAAAATTAGATGACTATTTTTTAATAAAAAAATATAAAAATATATATTATAATAACAATAATTTTTATATTGATGTTACTGATTTAATAAAAAAAGATATATTAATTTTAAGTGAATTTGGTAAATATATTTATGGAAAAAATCTGGAAAAATTAAAAAATAAATTAATCTCATTACATGTTAGTATCTAGTTATTACTAACATTTTTTTTCGACAAAAAATATTGTTTATATTTTATAAAATATAAATAAGAAATAAAAAGGAGATAAATGCTATGAATATTAAAGTTATTATACCAATATTTTTTTCTATTTTAGTAGGTTTTTTATTTGGAAGGGTTATTATTAATAATTATGAAGATACAACAGTTAATGCTTTTAATGAAGGTGAAAAAACTTATTTTATAGAAATCGGAGAATATAGCTCTTATGATGATGTAAAAAAAATAAAAGATGTTAGTAATTATTTAATAGTTTACGAAAATGACAATTATAAAGTTTATGCTGGAATTACAAAAAATAAAGAAAATGCTAATAAAATTAAGGATTTTTATGTTGATTCATTTAATAATATTAATGTTAGAGAAAAATATATTAATAACGAAAACTTTATTGTCCAATTAAAAGAATATGATAAAGTAATGTCTATAATAACAAAAAAAGATGATTTAGTTTCAGTTCAAAAGATAATTTTCTCTAATTATAAGGAGATGGTTTTATTAGATGACACTAATGATTAAAGAAATGGTAAAAAGTGAAAGGCCAAGAGAAAGATTATTAAAATATGGATCAGAGTCTTTATCGAATTCAGAAATACTATCTATTATTTTAAAAACAGGAACCAAAAACACTAATGTTTTAGAAATTTCAAATAATTTAATAAAAAAATTAGATGGTTTTTCTAATTTGAAAAATGTTAATAAGGAAATCCTAATAAAAGAAAAAGGTATTGGTATAGTAAAAGCAATTGAACTTTTAGCAGCTATAGAATTAGGTAAAAGACTTTTTGTAAAAAAAGATGATGATAAAAAAAGTAAGAGATATTTAAATGCAAAAGATATATTTTATGATAATAAAGACTTATTTATTGATATAAAACAGGAGTATTTTTATTGCATCTATTTAAATTCAAATAAAGAAGTAATAGAAAGGAAAATGTTGTTTATGGGAACAGTAAATAAAAGTTTAGTTCATCCAAGAGAAATATTTAAAGAAGCTTATCTTACATCAGCATCAGGAGTTGTTTGTATTCACAATCATCCATCAGGAGATCCAACACCAAGTATTGATGATATAATTCTTACTAAATCACTAGTTCAAATTGGTAATATTCAAAAAATACCAATTATAGATCATATAATATTTGGAGATAATAGGTATTATAGTTTTTATGAGGACAATAAATTAAAAATATAATGAGAGCATATAATTATAAAAAAAATAAAACAAAAAATAAATTTTACCTTTTTTTATTAGGTATTGTTGTTTTATTTTGTTTATGTTTTTATATTTTTAAAAATAATATGTCAACCATATTAACTTATATCTCATATCCATATATTTATATTAGTGATTTTTTCAACAATTTTTCTTCAAATAATAAAATAATTGAAGAAAATAATGAATTATTAAAAGAAAATTTAAATTTAAAAATAGAATTAGAAAAACAACAAATTGAACAGGAAGAAATTAATACTTTAAAAAATTTACTTGATTTAAAAAATGTTTACACTAATTATGATCTTATAAATGCTACAGTTATTAGCAAAAATAAAGATTATTTTTTCAACTATATTATAATTGACAAAGGAAAAGATTATGGTATCTTAAAAGATTCTGCCGTTGTATCTAGTAATGGTTTAATTGGAAAAGTAGAAGAAGTAATGGATAAAACTTCACTTGTTAAACTTATTACATCGGATAGTAAAATTTCAATAAAAATAATAGAAGATGTTAAAATCTATTATGGCATGACTTTAGAATATAAAGATAACAAATTATTTTTAGAAGTAGATGATATATCTTTGATTAAAGAAGAAAGCGATGTCTATACAACAGGATATGGTATTTTTCCTGAAGGAATATATGTTGGAAAAATAAAAAAGTATAATGGTTTATTATATGTGGCAATAGAAGATTTAAGTAATTTAAAATATGTTTTAGTGTTAGGGAATAAAATAAATGATTAAACTTATTATATATATATTAATAACATTTTTTTTAGATAATATACTTAATAATATTAATAATTTAAATTATCTTGTACCACATTTAGTTGTATCATCTTTAATAATAATAAATATTATCTTAAAAGATAATAAAAAGTATCTAGTAATATCATTAATAATAGGATTTATTTACGATATACTTTATTATAATATGCCATATCATATCTTTATTTTTCTTCTTTTAGCATTTATAATTATTATTTATTTTAAACTATTTAAAATAAATATTTTTAGTGTATTATTTCTTACCATATTTATTATTTTTATTTATAATTTTATTATGTTTTTAATATCTATTATTTATTTAAAGAATAATTATACTCCTTATTACTTTATGAGTTACTTTATAAATAGTATTTTATTAAATAT
>JAQXMG010000006.1 GCA_029012525.1 bacterium | reverse complement strand
TTTTTATTTCGGTATCTTTTTCAATAAATAAATTTGTATAAATATATGGATCAGTATAATCAAAATCGATTGTTTTTAAAAACTCTTCATAAGTACTAAAATTATTAAAAACAGAATCAACAAACATCTTTTTCATATCATTTAAATCTTTATCAAATAAATTAAAAACATAACAAGACGAAAATAAATAAATAATCATATAATAAATACTTCTTCCATTTAATAAAGTATCTATAATATCATCAATATTATATGAAGATAAAAAAATATTATTTTCTATTTCTTTTTTTAATTTTCTATTAGTTAATGGACCATCTATTTTTGATATATCATTCATTAAAGCAATTTTTTTTATATATTCTTTTAATATTGATAATGTATTATAAAGTGAATATAAATATTTTTTATTATTTGTTTTATCATACATAAATTTATCTGTATAGAAACTCATAAACATAGAATGGAATTCAGTTAAATCTGGATTTTCTTTATAGATAAAATCACCATTAGTTGTATTAATCATACTATGAGCAAGTTCATGATTAAATGTTCCTTCTTTAGAATTTATTTTTTTAGAAAAATCATAATTAGTAATTGATGAATAACCTAGTTTATTATATAAATCAAGAATTGTATTAGAACAATAATTTACTTTGTTTTTTGAAACTTTAACTAATTTATTTTGATATATATAATCTAAAAATCTTTCAAAATAAGGTGATAGGCTCCCAAAAACTAAATATGATGTATCAAATAAATCTTGATTAGTTACTTTATTATTACTTATATGTTTATAATCACTTTGAAGAGCTAAATATTTTAAGCTTTCAATAAAATATTTAATATTATCTCCTCCAATTTCTGGATCATTTATATAATTTAAAAAAGTTTGTCTTTCATTTTCCAGCTTCTTTAAATCACTAAGTTCTTTGTTTTGCTTATCTTCTTTATTTGTTTTTTTAACCTGTACTTTATTATCAATATAAAAATTATAAAATTTTAAAATTTCTAAATCATCAGAACTTAAATTATCTTTTTGTAGTAATTTTTCTCTTTTCTCTATCATTAAATTTTTATCCCAATCTAACTTCATAAAAACTTCTCCTTTGTTGTAATTATTTATTATATATGTTTTATAAAAAATTGCAATAAAAAAGGATAAATTCTATCCTTTTTCTATTAAATCTTTTAAATCATTGAAACGATTTTCAGAAGTTTTTTTATTTTGTTCTAATAGGGTTTTATCTTTACTCATTACGTATCTATTTTCTCTTTCAAATATTTCTTCATATTTAGCAAAATCTGCCTTACTATCAAGAGTTAATTTACCATTTCTTGGATCTCTTCTAAATAGTGGAAAATAACCTGAATCGGTTGCTAATTTTTCTTCTTTTAGGGAATCTTTCATACCAGATTTAATACCATGAGCAATACATGGTGCATAAGCAATAATAATTGATGGTCCTTCATAGTTGTTTGCTTCTGTTAAAGCTTTTACTGCTTGCATATAATTAGCTCCTAAAGATATAGTAGCAACATAAACATGAGGATAACATAAAGCAATTTTTGCTAAATCCTTTTTTTCTTCTTTTTTACCATCACAAGCAAATTTTGCAATGGCACCACTTCTAGTTGATTTTGATGCTTGTCCACCTGTATTTGAATAAACTTCAGTGTCAAGTACCAAAATGTTTATATTCGCATGATTTGCTAAAATATGATCAATTCCACCATATCCAATATCATAAGCCCAACCATCTCCTCCGACAGCCCAAATACTTTTTTCCTTAATAAATTTTTTAAGAGGTTCAATCTCTTTAAAATCCTTATAATCAAGATTTTCATATACTTCAAAACTAACTTCTTTTGAATAAGAATTTAAATACTTATCAATTAATTTTTTATTATGACTATTTACTTTATCTTTATTTTCCATAAATATTCTTTTTATTTTATCTTTCATAAAATCTTCGGAAAGTCTTATGCCATAACCAAATTCAGCATTATCTTCAAATAAAGAATTAGCCCAAGGTACTGTATAAGGTGTGCTTGGAAGACTTGCTCCATAAATAGAGGAACAACCTGTTGCATTTGCAATTATAAGATTATCTCCAAATAATTGTGATAATAATTTAAGATAAGTTGTCTCTCCACATCCAGCACATGCACCACTGAAAGAAAATTTTGGTTTTATAAATTGACTACCTTTTATTGTCTCTTTATTCAAAACATGTTTTTCAGTCACGTATTTTTCTAAATAATCAAATCTTTTTTGTTCTTCTGTTTTTATTTTTTCCATAGTTATTGCTTTAGTAGGACAAACTGAAGTACATAAACTACATCCTGTACAATCAAGTGGAGACATACAAACTGTAAATTTATAATTTTCATTATTTATGGTAGTGTCTTTTAAAGTTTCTTTTATATAATCTGGTGCAGCATTTGCTTCTTCTAAAGATAAAAGATAAGGTCTAATAACAGCATGAGGACAGACAAAACTACACATATTACACATAATACATTTATTTTTATCATAACTTGGAACAATATTACTTATTCCCCTTTTTTCAAGAGACGAAGTTCCAGAATCAAAATTACCATCACTATATTTTAATAACTTACTTACTGGTATATTATCACCATTTAAATGATCCATCATAGAAAATACAGTTTTCTTTTCTTCATCTTTTTTTAGATTAGAAACAAGTTTTGATAAATCCACTAAAGTTAAAGAATCTAATGCTTCATTTAAAGCATTGATATTATCATTTACAACATCAATTCCTTTTCTAGTAAAGTTTTTCTTGATTCTTTCAATTATATCTGTTTTACATTTTTCTAAATCATAAATATTTGATAATTTTATAATAACTGCTTCCATTATCATACTTATTTTATTTGGTATGTTATTTCTTCTTGCTATTTCACTGGCATCTATTATATAAAATTTAATATTTTTCTTTTTTAATTCTTCAACCATTTCTTTAGGTATTATATCCTTTAATTCTTCTTGTTGTTTTTCTGTATTTAGAATAAAAATACCACCATCTTTGATACCTTTTAAACACTCATATTTTTTTAGATAAGTATCTTTAGTTACAACAACAACCCTTGGATTTTCTACATAATATGTACTTCTTATTTTATTATCACTAAATCTTAAATGACATTTAGTAACACCACCTGATTTTTTACTATCATAATAGAAATATCCTTGAACATATTTTTCAGTGTTGTCACCAATAATTGTTAAAATATCCTTTGATGTTGTAACCATACCATCAGAACCATAACCATAAATTAGTATTTCATCATGACCATTATTAAATTTTGTTTTAGTTCTTTCTAAAGATTTATTTGTAACATCGTCTATTATACCTAAGGTAAAGTTATCAAATGGCTTTTTATCTAAAAAATTATAAACAGCTTCAATATCGTTTGGAGTTGTATTTTTAGATGATAAACCATATATTCCTCCATATACACTTATATTTTTTCTATTTTTATTAATGACATTTGAAACATCTAAATAAAGTGGTCCGAAACTACCTTGTTCTTTAGTTCGATCTAAAACTGCTACTTGCTTAACACTTTTTGGTAAAACATCTAAAAAGTATTTACTAGAAAATGGCCTATAAAGATGTACTTCAATTAAGCCTACTTTCTTTTTAGTATCAATTACTTCTTTAATTGTTTCACAAACACTACCCATAGCAATAATTACCTTAGTTGCATTTTTATCACCATAATAATTAAATGGTTTATAATTTGTTCCAATTTCTTTATTCAATTTTTCCATATAAGAATTAACTACATCAGGTAATTCATCATAGTATTTATTACGAGATTCTACTGCTTGGAAATATATATTATCTCCTTGATTTGTGCCAAATGTTTTTGGATTATCAACATTTAATCCTTTATTTCTAAATTCATTTAAAGCTTTTTTATCAAGCAATTTTTTATATATTTTATTATCAACAACATCTATTTTGTTATATTCATGACTAGTTCTAAATCCATCAAAAAAGTTAACAAAAGGAACATGACCAGTTAAAGTACTTAGATATGGGATACAAGTTAAATCCATTACTTGTTGAGGTGAACTTGATGCAAATATAGCAAATCCTGTACTTCTTACGGCATAGATATCTGAATGATCTCCCATGATTGATAAAGCATGTGTTGCAATAGTTCTTGCTGCTACATTAATAACACAAGGAAGAAGTTCTCCTGCTATTTTATACATATTTGGTATCATTAGAAGAAGACCTTGACTTGCTGTATAAGTCGTTGCAAGAATACCATTTTGAAGCATGCCATGAACACTCGCTATTGCACCTGCTTCACTTTGCATTTCAATAACCTTTACCTTATCAGAAAACATATTACAAATACCACTTGCACTATAACTATCAGCAAGTTCTGCCATAGTTGAAGCTGGTGTTATTGGATAAATACAAGCCGCTTCAATAAAATTATAAGCTACCCTACTACAAGCAGTATTACCATCCATTATTTCTTTTTTCATAAAAATATCACCATTTTAATTATATAATAATTTAAAACAAAAAACTACTAGTAATAATTTAATACTAATAGTTTATCTATTTTATTTAACAACGATATTTACAATTTTATCTTTTATTACGATTATTTTTACTATTTCATGTCCTTCAATATATTTTTTAACATTATCTACTTCTTTAGCAAGATCTTTTATTTTTTCTTCATCGAAAGCTCTTGAAACATTTATAGTTCCACGAAGTTTTCCATTTACCTGAACTGCTATTGTAACATTATCATCTTCTAGTTTATCAGAGTCATATTCTATCCAAGATGATTTACAAAGTACTTCACCCAAATGACATTTTTCATTTAATTCTTCAGTAATATGAGGACAAATTGGATTTAATAGTAAAAGGAAAGTTCTGTAATCTTTTTTAGTGATTGATTCTTGTTCTTCAAACTTATTAAGTAAAATCATAAGACTTGATACTGCTGTATTATATTTCATACTATCTAAATCTTCTGATACTTTTTTAATTGTTTGATTGATTAAGATCTCTAGATTAGCACTATAATTTTCATCACTATTAACTTTAGAACTGATACGATAAACTCTATCTAAGAATTTACGACAACCTCTTAAGCCATTCTCACTCCAAGATGCATCTTTTTCATAATCACCAATAAATAATTCATAACATCTAAGAGAATCAGCACCATACATCATAACCATTTCATCTGGATTTACAACATTTCCTTTAGATTTACTCATTTTTTCACCATTAGCTCCTAAAATCATACCATGAGCAACTCTTTTATTGAATGGTTCTTTATAAGGGATTAATCCATTATCATACATAAATCTATGCCAAAATCTTGCATATAATAAATGTCTTGTAGCATGTTCCATACCACCATTATAGTAATCTACCATATTCCAATATTTCATTTTATCAAAATCTGCAAAAGTTTTATCATTTTTAGGATCCATATATCTTAAATAATACCAAGAAGATCCAGCCCAATTTGGCATTGTATCAGTTTCACGCTTTGCCATACCACCACATTTTGGACAAGTAGTATTAACAAACTCATCTATTTTAGATAATGGACTTTCTCCAGTATCAGTTGGTTCATATGAAGCAACATCTGGAAGTAAAACTGGTAAATCATCTTCTTTTACTGGAACAAAACCACATTTTGGACAAATAACAATTGGAATTGGTTCACCCCAAAATCTCTGTCTTGAAAATACCCAATCTTGAAGACGATAATTAATCTTTTTAGAACCAATTTTATTTTCTTCAAGATAATTTAACATTTTTTCTATTGCTTCTTCTTTATTTAAACCATTTAAGAAAAAAGAATTAATATGTAAACCATCTTCTACATAAGGTAGAGTATTACCTCCTTCAATTACAGGAACGATAGAAATACCAAACTTTTTAGCAAAAGCATAATCTCTATCATCATGAGCAGGAACAGCCATAATGGCACCAGTTCCATAATTATTTAGAACATAATCCCCAACCCAAATTTCAATTTTTTTATTATTAACAGGATTTATCGCACTAAGTCCTTCAATTTTAACACCGGTTTTTTCTTTTGTATTATCAGTTCTTTCAATATCTGTTTTAGCTTTTGCTTGTTCTACATACTTTTTAACTTCATCAATGTTTTCAATTTCATTTTCATATTTCTTTAAAATTTCATGTTCTGGTGATACTACCATAAAAGTAACTCCAAATAAAGTATCGCATCTAGTTGTAAATACTTTTAGATAATCTTCTTTTTTATCTAGTTTAAAATTAACTTCAGCACCAATTGATTTTCCTATCCAATTAACTTGAGCTGTTTTTACTCTTGAAACAAATGAAGTATCATCAAGTCCTTCAAGTAATTTTTCTGAATAATCACTCATTCTAAGCATCCATTGACTTTTTAGTTTTTTAACAACTTTGCCACCACATCTTTCACAGACATTTCCTTCTGATTCTTCATTTGATAAACCAATTTTACAATTTGGACACCAATTTATTTCTTTTTCTGCTTTATAAGCCATACCTTTTTCATAGAACTTTAAAAACATCCATTGTGTCCATTTATAGTAATTAGGATCTGTTGTGTTTATTTCTCTATCCCAATCAAATGATATTCCAAGTCTTTTAATTTGACTTTTAAAAGTTTGTATATTTTCTTTTACTGCATCTTTAGGATGAATATGGTTTTTTATAGCATATTGTTCTGCAGGAAGTCCAAATGCATCCCAACCAATTGGATATAAAACATTGTATCCTTGCATTCTTTTTTTTCTTGCCATAGCATCAAGTGCAGTATAGCTTCTAACATGTCCAACGTGAAGTCCAGCACCACTTGGATATGGAAATTCTACTAAATAATAATATTTTTCTTTAGAAGTATTTTCTTCTGCTTTAAATACCTTTTCTTCTTCAAAATACTTTTGCCATTTTTCTTCTACTCTTTTATGATTATACATTTTTACACATCCCTTTCTTTTCGTAATAAAAACCAAGTAATCTATAACTTAAAATTGTTGATGTTGCAAGTAAAATTATTCCAAGTAAAACTTTAAAAATAAAGGGAATTGGAACATTTACTGCAAAAAATACAGTTATAGTTAAATCAAGTGATAATAAAAAATAAATTTGTTTACATAATTTTTTATAAGATATCTTTTTTAAATTAATATTATATAATTTTATAAAAAGCTTTACCTCAGCCATTTGTCTATTATCGCTCTTTTTTTTAGAATTTTTATCACTTAAATATCCAATAAAATAATAACAAAGATATGCCACTAAAAATAAAATAATAAATTCAATTAAATAAATTAACATAATACATCACCTTTTTTCAATAATATTATAATAAATATTAATTAAAATAACAAGAAACTTTGGATAAAAATATCAAAATAAAAAACATGTCACTTAAACATGTTTTATTTATTATTATATTTTTTAATGAAATCATCTTTATATTCTATAAATCGATCTTCTTTAATAGAAGTTCTAATTTCTTCCATCATTTTAGTTAAAAATCTTATATTATGAATTGATAAAAGCCTTTGGCCAAATGTTTCTTCTACATTTATTAAATGTCTTATGTAAGCTTTAGTATAATTTTTACAAGTATAACAATCACAAGTATCTTCTATAGGAGTAAAATCTTCTTTATATTTAGCGTTTTTTATATTAATCTTACCATATCTTGTAAATGCGTTAGCATGTCTTGCAATACGGGTTGGCAAAACGCAATCAAATAAATCAACTCCTCGTAACACACCTTCTAAAATATCAAGAGGTTCTCCTACTCCCATAAGATATCTTATTTTATCTTCTGGCAAATAAGAAATACAATTATCAATCATCTCATACATTGTTTTTTTATCTTCACCAACACTTGTTCCTCCGATTGAATAACCATCAAATCCCATTTTTACAGTTTCTATTGCACTATACTTTCTTAAATCACTAAATGCTCCACCTTGAACTATACCAAATAACATTTGATTAGGGTTATTATGAACATCTTTTCCTCTTTTTGCCCATCTAAGTGTTCTTAAAACACTTTCTTTCATATATTCATAGGTACAAGGATAATAAGGACATTCATCAAAAGACATAATAATATCGGCGCCAAGTTTGTTTTGAATTTCAATTGATTTTTCTGGAGTTAAAAAAAGTTTTTTACCATCAATGTGGCTTTTAAATTTAACTCCTTCTTCACTAATATCTTTTGGTTTCGCTAAAGAAAACACTTGAAATCCTCCAGAATCAGTAAGCATTGGTCTATTATAATTCATAAATTTATGAAGTCCACCTGCTTTATAAATAATATCTTCACCAGGTTTTAACCATAAATGATAAGTATTTGCTAAAACTATACCACAATTTTCATTATATAATTCTTCTGGAGATAATGTTTTTACTGTTGCTCTTGTCCCTACTGGCATAAACATTGGTGTTTCAAAATTTCCATATTTACTTTTTATTATCCCATATCTTGCATTATTATCTTTTTTTAAAAGTTCAAATTCCATTTTACTACTCATAATTTTAGCTCCTTTATATTTGTTTTTACATTATCATTTATTTCTACTTCATCATTTAAAATAGGATTATCTAGTGTTTTTTCTTCACCAAAAGGAAGTATTATTCCATCATATAAAAAACAATTTTTATTAAATCCAATTTTTTCAGAATAATTAAAATAATAAATACCCTTGTCTAATAAATTAAAATTATCTTTATATATTTTTAATAAATAATATAATGATTTATTTGTTTTTTCTATACTTTCTAAAACAATATCAAAAAATGGTGTATTAACTGTCGATAAAAAGATATTTAATCTTCTTTCAAAAGTTAACTCTCCTTTTTCTTTTAAATCAAAAAATGATATTTTAAATTGTTTATTGTTATTTAAAGTATAAATAATCATCTTTTTTAAAAGTGAGTCTAAATATAAATAATTTTTACAAAAGTAAAACAATTCATATATTTTTTTAGTCATCAAATTCTCCTATTAACATAGCATCTCCAAATGAGAAAAATCTATATTTTTCTTTCACTGCTTCTTTATAGGCATTAAGAATTATATCTCTTGTTGCAAAAGCGCTAACAAGCATAATTAAAGTTGACTTTGGTAAATGAAAATTAGTTATTTGCATATCTATGGCTTTAAATTCATAACCTGGATAAATAAAAATATCAGTATTCCCAAAACATTCTTTAAATGTGCCATATTTTGTCATTACTGTTTCTAGAGTCCTAGTTGATGTTGTACCTACACTAATAATTTTATGTCCATTTTTCTTAGTTTCATTTAAAATATTTGCGACTTCTTTCGTCATTTCATAGTATTCAGTATGCATATGATGATCTTTAATATTTGTTACCTCAACAGGTCTAAAAGTACCAAGTCCAACATGAAGTGTTATATAACAAACATTGACACCTTTTTCTGATATTTCTTTTAAAAGCTCTTTAGTAAAATGAAGCCCTGCGGTTGGTGCTGCAGCACTTCCCAAATTTTTAGCGTATACAGTTTGATATCTTGATTGATCTGTTAGTTTTTCATGAATATATGGTGGAAGTGGCATTGTTCCAAGTTTATCTAGTATTTCCATAAATATACCATTATAAATCATTTTAAACGTTCTTATGCCTTCTTCTTTTATTCCAATACACTCTGCTTTTAAAATACCATTACCAAATGATACAATTGTACCAACTTTTATTCTTTTCGCAGGTTTTGTTAAAGCTTCCCAGGTATTATTTTCTAACTCTTTTAGTAAAAGCACTTCAATAACTGCCTTAGTATCAGTTTTTTCTCCAATTAATCTTGCTGGTAAAACTTTGGTATCATTAAGTACCAAAGTATCCCCCTTATTTAAATAAGATACAATGTTTTTAAAAGTATCATGTTTTATAAAACCAGTTTTTTTATCTACAACCATAAGTCTTGAAGATGATCTATCTTTAAGTGGTGTTTGAGCAATCAACTCTTGTGGTAATTCATAATTAAACTCTTCTATATTCATAAAAACGCCTCTTTCATAACGATACATATTATACAATAATTTATCTTAAATGAAAAGCATTTTTTTAGTACCACATGTTTGTCAAATTACCATCATTTTTATAAACATCTTCCATAAGCATAATATATGTCCAAGAATCTGGCATTTCTTCTTTTTTATATTCTTTAACTACTAATCCATAATAAGTATCAAGAGATTCTGCAACATAATAAGTTTGTTTATCATCTATTCCAATAATAATTCCAATATGACCCCACCAATTAATCAAATCTCCAACTTTTACTCTACCACTATTAATAAGTTCATCTGTTACTAAAACTCTTTCTCCTTGATCAGTTAGTTGATTTGGTTCAGGAGTTTCACCTGCACCAATATCACCAATATCAAAACCACCATTAATTAATGTCCAAGTAACAAAGCCACTACAATCAAGTCCATTTGGCATAAGAGTGTTAGATTTCCAAATACCAGCATCTTCATAATTCATTAAAGGGCATCCCCAAATTGCTGGACCAGCATATGATACTGTTATTGTAGAAAATTTACTACTATTTAAATATAATCCCTTATGATAATATCTTCCTTCTCCATCAGCATAATGTATTCCAGTATCACTTACCCTACCATTTTCAAAAAAATAGTCAATTCGGTAAGGAAACTCTAAAGATAAAAACCTTGCTGCTGCAACAACTCCTGCTCTTGTTTCGTATCCTGCTTCATTTATTCTAAACTCTAATATTTCATCTAATAAATCTGCTTCTTCTTTACTATATCTATTACAAGTTAAATACTTTTTTTTATAATTAAAATGATTAGGTTCTTTTACTATAAGTGATGATACTACAACATCTATTTCTTTTTCTTCATTTAAATATTTAATTTTTAATTTATCTCTTCCATCTTTTAATCCTTTAATTGTAAAGTCATCTAAAATTTCTATAATATCACTATTCATTTCATAAGAAACTTTAGAATCAGAAAATGATTCTGCAACAATATTTATTTTATAAGTATCACCCTTAGCTAAATAAATTTTACTAGGAAGTTCAAAAACTAGTGCTTCATTAATATAATCAGTAATATATATATTATTTTTCATAAAACTATTACCAATTTCAACTTCTTTTACATCAGTTGTAGTAGTTAATATGCAATTATTATTTTCCACAATAGTTTTTTCATTCATTAAACAATATCTTTTATTATTAAATAATGTATCATTTAATATTATTTTTAAACTAGCTATTTTTGTTTTTTCATCATAATCTATTATTTCAACATCTTTTATTTTTATTTGTTCTTTAAAACTAAAATAGAAAAAGCTTCCAATAAAGATAATTCCAAGTAAAAAGACAAAAATTGAAGTAAATATTAGTATTTTATTTTTACTTCTTTTATTTTTTTTCTTTTCTTTATTAGAAAGTTTATTAATCTCATTATTTTGATTAACAAAACCTTTTAATTTGTTAAAATCAATTGTATTATTATCATTAAAACTATCCATATTTTAAGCCCTTCTTATTTTTATAAAAAAATTATATCATTTAACTAATATTTAAACAATAAAAAGTTTAAATAATTTTTTAAAATAATGCATCTTGATGTTTTTTTCCAAAATATTTATACGCTTCATCAGTAGCGATTCTACCACGTGAAGTTCTTTTTAAAAAACCTATACTTATAAGATATGGTTCGTACATATCCTCAATCGTTGAAACTTCTTCACCAACACTTGTTGCTAATGTATCAATTCCAACAGGTCCTCCATTAAATTTATCTATAATTGTTAAAATTAATTCTTTATCTGTTTCATCAAGTCCAATATCATCTATTTTTAATCTATCAAGTGCTTTTTTAGTTATTGAAATATCAATTACACCATTACCATCAACCAGAGCAAAATCTCTTACTCTTTTAAATAATTTATTGGCAATTCGTGGTGTTCCTCTGCTTCTTTTAGCAAGTTCTAAAGCTGCATCACTTGTTATTTCTGTATTAAGAACTTTACTAGTTCTTTTAATTATATCAACAAGTTCATCAATTGTATAATATCTTAATTTATTAACAATACCAAATCTATCCCTTAATGGACTTGTAAGGTCTCCTGCTCTTGTTGTTGCACCTACTAAAGTAAATGGTGGTAAATCAATTTTTATGTTTCTTGATGATCCTTCACTACCAATTATTAAATCAATAGTAAAATCTTCCATTGCAGGATATAATATTTCTTCAATAAATCTTGGCATACGATGTATTTCATCAATAAATAAAACATCCCCTGGTTCTAAATTTGATAATATTGCTGCTAAATCACCACTTTTTTCAATTGATGGACCACTTGCTGTTTTAATACCAACTCCAAGTTCATTTGCTATAATATATGCCATTGTTGTTTTTCCAAGTCCTGGTGGACCATATAATAAAACATGATCTAAACTTTCATGACGCATTTTAGCAGCTTCAATGAATACCTTCATATTTTCTTTTGCTTCAGTTTGACCAATATATTCATCCAGTTTTGATGGTCTAATCGTTTTTTCAAAATCTGTTTCAAGTTCTTTTTCTTCCATAAAAACACCCTATCTTAACATTAATTTCAAAGCTTCTTTTATTTGATTTTCAATAGTTAAACTATTATCAACCTTGCCTACTACTTCTTTTATGTCTTTTTCTTTATAACCAAGACCTTTTAAAACCTCAATTAATTCTTCATAACTATTGTCTACTGCAACACCAGTAATGTTAATTTTACCCTTTAAATCAAGAATAATTTGTTTGGCAACTTTTTCTCCAATCTTAGGAAACTTTTTTAAATACAAAATGTTTTCTCTTTCAATCGCATCAACAATACCACTAATACTTCCTGTTGCAAGCATAGGAAGAGCCATCTTTGGACCAATTCCCTTAACACTTATTAACTTTAAAAACATCTCTTTTTCTACTATTTCTTTAAATCCAAACAAACTGTGACTATCTTCAGTAATTTGCTCATATAAATAAATTTTGTATTCACTATCTATATTAAATGAATAAGGATTAGCAACATAAATCTGATATCCAATATTATTGCATTCAACAACAATATAATTTGCTGTTTGCTCTTTTATTTTGCCTAAAATATAATTATACATAAAGCACCACCATCCACATTAATTATAATAAATAATATTAAAAAAGTAAACAAAAAATCAAACAAACTTTTGTATATTTTCATATAATATAAAGAAGTATTTTTCTTCTTGACAAAACTACTTTTTTGAATTATTATTTTAAAGAAAAGAAGGAGGTATAAAATGAGTACTAAAGATATATTATATTATAAACATTTACTTAGAGGCATTATTGATGAAATAAAAAGGATTGAAAATGATAGTTCCTATAATCTAACCCCAGAAAAAAAACAATTAGACATACTAGAAAAGAAAATAGAATACAAAAAGATAATGAAAGAAATTGCTATTTTAGAACATAAAGATGAAGAATTTATAAAAAAAATAGACGAAGAATTGTTATTATATTCTAAAAAATTAATTTCTTTTAGAGAAGCTTTAGGTTATAAAAGTGATGATCTAATAAGATATTTAGAAAAAGAAACTAGAAAATAAATTCTAATTTCTTTTTTTAAACCATTTTATCAATATCAGGAACTTTATCATTTAAAATTGCATTTATAATTTTATCTTCTTTTTCTTTAGAAACTTCCTTTCCTGTTATTACACTAAGTTTTTTTACAACATCTCTTAAAGCATCTTCATTTTTTAAATTATCCTCTTGTAAATTTTTGGCAAGATTAATAATTGTTTCTTTATCAACATTGGTTTTCTTTTCAATTTTTTTAAAAAAATTATCAGTTAATTTCATTTAAAAGTCCTCCTTTTTTATTATATGTTGGAGGACTTTTTTTGTCATAATAAATCGTTTTTATTTTTAAATTCTAAAACTATTGGCGTTCCTGTAAATGAAAAACTTTCTCTTATTTTATTTTCTAAATATCTTTCATAAGAAAAATGAACTAAAGTTTTATCATTAACATGAAACGTAAATTTAGGTGGTTTTACTCCTGATTGATGAGTGTATGTTATTTTTAATCTTTTTCCTTTATAACTTGGTGCAGGATTTAAATCATATGCTTCTCTAATTAAATCATTTAAAGTACTTGTTTTTATTTCTTTTACAATATTTTCTTTAACTATTTCAACTTGAGGCATAAGAGTATGAATTCTTGATTTAGTTAAAGCACTTAAAAATACGATTGGTGCATAATCTAAGAATTTAAATTCATTTCTTATTTGTTTTGTAAATTCCTTAATGTCTTTGTCTTTAGCAGAAACTGTATCCCATTTATTTACAACAATAATTACACCTTTTCCTGCATCTTTTGCATATCCTGCAATATGTTTATCATGTTCAATAATACCTTCTTCTCTATTTACAACAAGAAGACAAATATCACTTCTTTCTATTGCTCTCATACTTCTAAGTAGACTATATTTTTCAATATTCTCATAAATTTTACCTTTTTTACGAAGACCTGCTGTATCTATCAAAATATAATCTTCTTTATTATATTTAAACTTAATATCAACAGCGTCACGAGTTGTTCCTGCAACATCACTTACTATTAATCTATCTTCATTTATTAAAGCATTAACTAAACTACTTTTGCCAACATTAGGACGTCCAATTACACATATTTTTGTAGGCTCTATTTCATCTTTTTCAAATGGTTTAAAATCTTTTACAATTTCATCTAATAAATCAAGCATACCAAGATTATTTTCACCACTTACTGGAATATATGTATAATTTCCAAGTTCATAAAAATCATAAATGTTATTTTTACTTTCTTTTGTATCTGTTTTATTGATAACTACGATTACTTCTTTATTTGATTTTCGAAGCATATCACGAACTACAAAATCATTTTTAGTTAATCCATCTTTTGCATCAACAACAAATAGTATTTTATCAGCTTCAATTATTCCTATTTCTACTTGTACTTTAATAGAATCGTTAAATAGTTCTTTACTAACATCAATACCACCAGTATCAATTAGATTAAATTTGCAATTTTTATAATTGACTTCACCATAAATTCTATCTCTTGTTACACCTGGAGTATCTTCAATTATAGATATTTTTTTACCTACTAATTTGTTAAAAATTGTACTTTTACCAACATTAGGGCGACCTACAATACATACAGTTGGAATTTTCATATAACCACCTTCTTATATTACTAAAGAATTAGGTAAAACCTAATTCTTACTAATTATTTTCTTTTAAAATATCAATTACTTTTTGCATTTCAACTTCATATTTTACTGCTTCAATTCCACCAACAGCTTTTATGAAATCATCTTTAGACATGCCATAACCTTTAGCAGTTTTTTCCGCTTCAGCTTCAACTTCTTCATCAGTCACAGAAACTTTTTCTAAATCTTTTATTTCTTCTAAAATAAATCTATATTTAATATGATTTAATGCTTCAGGCTTCATTTGATTTTTCAAATCATCTTCAGTTGATTTAGTGATTTCATAATAATAGTTAATATCCATTCCTTGCATTCTTAATTGTTCATTAAATCTTTCAACCATATGGTGTAATTCATGTTCAACAAGTTCTTCTGGAATATCAACCTCAGTATTATCACTTATTTCTTTTAGAATATCATCAACAAACTTATTAGATGCTTCAATTTCTTTACTTGACTTAATTGATTCTTCAATATTTTTTCTTAAAGATTCTTCATCATTTATTCCATCCATAGCTAAATCTGCGAAGAAATCTTCATCTAATTTTCTTTCTATTTTTTCTTTTATTTCATTAACTTTTACTTTAAATACAACTGGAGCTCCTTTTAAATCATTACTTGGATAATCTTCTGGGAATGTTACATTTATTTCTTTTTCTTCATCTTTTTTCATTCCAACTAGTTGATCTTCAAATCCTGGTATAAAGCTTCCACTTCCAATTTCAAGTGAATAATTAGAAGCTTTTCCACCTTCAAATGCTACTCCATCTTTAAATCCTTCAAAATCAATAATAGCGATATCACCATTTTCAACAACACCAGATTCTTTTACAACAAGTTCGCTATATCTTTTTAACATATTATCAATTTCAGCATCTATTTCTTCTTTTGATACAGAAACTTCATCTTTTTTAACCTTTAAACCTTTATACTTTTTAATATTTACACTTGGTTTTGTAGTTATTGTAAATACAAAAGTACATCCATTTTCGTCAATATTCTTTAAATCTACTTTTGGTTCAATAATTGGTTCATAATTATTATCTTTTAATGCCTTAGAATAAGCATCAGGTAATAAAGCATCAACTGCATCCATGTACAAAGATTCTCTACCATATTTTTTTAAGTACATATCTTTAGGTACATGACCCTTTCTAAAGCCATCCATTTCTACATTTTTTATTTTTTTATCTAAAGCATTTTCAATTGCTTTATCAAAGTCTTCTTTTTCAATTTTAATTTCAACTTCAAATACATTTTCTTTTTTCATACAAACTTTCCTTTCACGCATAATATTATAAACTAGAAAAGTATTTTATGCAAGAATAAGTTTATTTTATCAATTTTTTCTACTTCTATATATATATTAGATTTTTAAGCATATCACTTATTGTTAAGTCTTCATATAATAGTTTCTTTTATTTTCATCTTTTATTGGTAAAATTCTAATATTAGTCCATGTCAATTGGTGGCCCACTGAGCCACCTTTTTTCAAAAACAATATAAAATTGTCTAAATCTTTTTAAATTAGAATAATCATATCCCTTTCCATAAAGCTTTGTTAACTTAACACTCCATTTTTTAATTAATTCATTCTTTTAATAAATTTTTATATTTCTTTAAAATAACTATTCATAAAATATTCCTTTCATAAAAAAATTGTTTTTTATAGTAGCATCCCATAAAATAAAATTTTGTCGAAAAAAAGAAATATATTTTTTTATATTCTGTTAATAATAAGTATGAAATGGTGATTAATATGATTTATAGTGATTTAGAAAAAAACATTAATAAAATAGAATCTGATTATAATAATTCAATTGATATATCCTTTAGAGATATTATTTTATTTAATACCAAAATTTATTTAGTATACAATTCTTCTTTGTGTGATAACAAAATTGTTAATGATTTTATTTTAAAAAACATCAGTAATTTAGAAAAAGAAAATATAAAAAAAGATGATATTATTAATGTTTTATATAATACTATACCAAGTGTTGAAATTGAAAAAATAAAAAATTTTGAAAATATTTATGAAAAATTAGGTAATGGTTTTGTTATTATTTTGTTTGATAAAAAGAAAGAATCCCTCGCTATTGAAGCAAAAAAAGAATTATCAAGAGCTATAGAACAACCAGTTGTGGAACAAGCTATTCTTGGACCTAAAGATTCTTTTAATGAAAACTATCTTGATAATATTGGATTAATTAGAAAAAGAATTAAAACAAATAACTTAATAGTAGAAGAAAAAATAATTGGGAAAGAAACAAAATCTAAAGTTGGTATTTTATACATGAAAAATATTATTGAACAAGAACTTTTAGATTCTGTTAAAGAAAAATTAGATAAAATTGATGTTGATGGCATAATTGATAGTAATTATATTAAAGAATATATAGAAAGTAAAAATAGTGTTTTTACTTTAATTTATCCAACAGAAAGACCTGATGTTGCTGTTATGAACCTACTTAAAGGAAAAATCTGTATTATTGTTGAAAACTCACCTGGTGTTTTAATTATTCCAACATTCTTTACTGATTTATTTAATGCATCAGAAGATTATTATCAAAAATCTAAAAATGTTATTTTCACAAGAATTATAAGATACATTTCATTTTTTATAGCTATAGTTTTACCGGCATTTTATATTGCTATAACAACATTTAATCATGAAACCATACCAGAATCCCTTCTTATTAATTTTGCTCTTCAAAGAGAGGGTGTTCCTTTTCCTGCTTTTGTTGAAGCACTGGGTATGACACTTATCTTTGAAATATTACGTGAAAGTGATATTAGGATGCCTAGTTTATCAGGTAGTGCTATAAGTATTTTAGGGGCAATTGTTTTAGGAGATGCTGCTGTAGCTGCTGGTATAGTTTCTCCTATTATGGTAATTGTTGTTGCAGTATCTGCAATTTGTTCTTTAATGTTTACTGGTCAAGCAATGGTAAATGGTATTAGATTTTGGAAACTATTATTTATGATTTTTGCAACAACTGCCGGAATTCCAGGAGTAACATTTTGTGGTTTTATTTTCATTATAATGATGGCAAGCTTAAAATCATTTGGTAAACCTTATCTATGGCCTTTTGCTCCATTTAACTTAAATTTTGCAATCAAAAGTATCTTTAAAAAAGATATAAAAAATGATAATTTGAGAAATCCACTTCTTACTGATGACAACTTAAAAAGGAGTAAAAAATTATGAAAAAAATTATAACATTAATTTTGATTACTTGTTTTTTCTTAACTGGTTGCAGTTATATTGAATTAAATGATTTGGCAATTGCAAATGCTTTAGGAATTGATTACAAAGATGGAAATTATGAAATCGTAGTACAAATACTTGACTTACAGCAAAGTGGCGAAGGAACAAGTCAAACTAAAACTATTCTTTATGAATCAAAAGGAGAAACTATTACTCAAGCATTTAGAAATGTATCACTATCATATCCTAAAATGCTTTATTTAGGACATCTAAAATTAGTTGTTTTAGGAGAATCAATACTCGAATCAAAAGTTGACAATTTATTTGATTATTTTCTAAGGAGTCCATCAACTAGAAATGATTTTGATGTTTTAATAAATCCTAGTGGAAGTGCCAAAGATATTTTAGGAAAAAGTAGTGAAAACTCTAATTCAGTAGCTAGCAAAGAAATTTTAGAATCATTAAAAGTATCAACCCTTAGACAAGGAACCACTGTACAATTTAATATGGAAGAGTTAATTAGCATTTTTTTAGAAGGAAAACAAACTCCTGTTTTAACATCAATTGAATTAGTTGATGAAAAAAATAAGTTAACCGGTGTAGTTGCTTTGGATAATAAAAAAAATGAATTTATAAAATTAAATGATAATACTGCTATAGCCTATAATTTAATTAACAATAATTTATTCGATATTGGAATTAATATAAAATACCAAGATATATTAATGGATGTATTATTAGTTAGACCAAAAAATAGTTTTGATGTTTCAGTTAATCATGATGAAGTTATAGTTGATATTAATATTGATATATCAGCTCAACCATCTGAAATAAGAGAAAAAATAAACTTAGAAAAAAAAGATGTTCAAGAAGAAATTCAAAATCTCATCAATAAGGAAATAAAAAAATACTTAAATGATTTAATAGAAACTTGCAAAACTAATAATATCGATATTTTAGGATTAGAAAAAATTATATATAAAAAATATTATAAAGATTATGAGAAGTTTGAGGGTAAAAATATTTATGAAATTGCTAAAATCAATTTAAATGTTAATTCAAAATTATTTAGATATGGAAACGTTTATCGAAGTACCGAAGGAGAATAATTATGAGTAAAATAAGTTCAAAAGAATTATTTGTATTTACATTTTTTTTAGGGGTTATTTTATTTCCTGGATTTGGTAATACTTTAGTATTAGAAACAGGAAGACATGCAGCACTATTTTCATCTTTTGTTGGATTTTTAATAGGTTTTATTTCTCTTTTAATGATTGTCTATATTATTGATAAAGCAAATGATAAAAACATTTTTGAATATAACAAAGAAAAATTTAAATGGTTTGGGCAAATATTAAACATTTTATATGTAATTGCAATTATTTATATAATTTTTGTTGAATCATGGTCTATTGTTACTTTTACAGTAAGTCAATTTTTATCTAGAACTTCCTATTATTTAATACTTGCTCTTCTTTCTACTTCTCTTTCTTTGGTTGTTTGTAAAAAACTTGAAGTTATTGGCAGATGTCACATTATCTTATTTTTACTATTTATGTTAATTATCTTATTTGCATGGATTTTTTTAATTCCAATTGTTGAATTTGATAATTATTTACCTATTTTCGATGTTTCTTATGAAATTTTCATAAAGACTTCTTTAATGTTTCCTACATTTATAATTGTACCTCTAATTAGCTTAATTAGCATAAGAAAAAGCGATATTACAGACTCTAAAAAATTGAAAAGAAGAATAATCTGTGGCTATATATTTGGTTATTTGTTTGTATTTGTATTTTTACTTTTAATCATAGGTGTTTTCGGTATTGATATGAGTATTATATTTACTTATCCTGAATATGCACTTTTAAAAAAAGTTCAAGCTTTTGACTTTATTCAAAGAATTGAAAATGTTTTAGCATCCACTATTATCATCGCATCATTTACATCTCTTGCAGTTTTATTATATAGTCTAACTAATTATATAAAAACAACATTCAAAATTAAAAAAGATCTTATTTTAAATATTATTACAGTTTTCCTTTGTTTTGCTATTCCTCTTATTTCTATTACTTTATTTAAAAATTATTTAATTATTAATTTATTTACAAAATTTCCTATTTATTCTTCTTTTATATATATTGTTTTATTTATTAATTTTATTTTAATTGTATTATGTAAAAAGAAATCAGCTACAAAAAGCTAATTTCTTTTTATTTCATTATCCTTAGATATTG
>JAQXMG010000005.1 GCA_029012525.1 bacterium | reverse complement strand
TCTAAACCTAATGCTTGGAATTCCTTAATTAATACTCTAAAGCTTTCTGGAACTCCTGCTTGGTCTACTTTTTGTCCTTTAACTAGTGCTTCATAAACTTTAACACGTCCTATAACATCATCTGATTTAACTGTTAAGATTTCTTGTAATGTATGAGCTGCACCATAAGCATATAGAGCCCAAACTTCCATTTCTCCAAATCTTTGACCACCAAATTGAGCTTTTCCTCCAAGTGGTTGTTGAGTAACTAATGAGTAAGGTCCTGTTGCTCTTGCATGCATCTTATCTTCAACCATGTGACATAGTTTAATCATATACATGACACCAACTGATACTCTATTATCAAATGGACGTCCTGTTCTACCATCGTATAGAACTGTTTTTCCATCTGGATCCATTCCAGCTTCAGCCATCATATCTCTGACATCTTGTTCAGTTGCTCCATCAAATACTGGTGTTGCAAAATGAACTCCAAGTTTTTTACCAGCCATTCCAAGATGTAATTCTAATACTTGTCCAAGATTCATACGAGATGGAATTCCAAGTGGATTTAACATTACATCAACTGGTGTACCATCTGGTAAGTATGGCATGTCTTCTTCAGGTAAAATTAAAGAAATAACACCTTTATTACCATGACGACCACTCATCTTATCTCCAACTTGAATTTTTCTTTTTTGAACTATATAAACACGGATTAGTTTTGATACTCCTGCAGCAAGTTCATCACTATCTTTACGAGTAAAGATTTTAACATCGTGGACAATTCCTTCGCCACCATGTGGAACACGTAAAGATGTATCTCTTACTTCTCTTGTTTTTTCACCAAAGATTGCATGAAGTAATTTTTCTTCTGAAGTTAATTCTGCCATTCCTTTTGGAGTAACTTTACCTACTAAAATATCTCCTTCTTTAACTTCGGTACCAATTCTAACAATTCCATTTGCATCAAGATTTTTTCTTGCTTCTTCGCTAACATTTGGAATATCTCTTGTTATTTCTTCTGGTCCTAATTTAGTTTCACGACATGGCATTTCGTAATCTTCAATATGAACTGATGTTAAAGCGTCTTCCTTAACTAATCTTTCATTTAGGATAACCGCATCCTCATAGTTATAACCATTAAACATTGTAAATGCTACAACTAAGTTTTTACCAAGAGCAAGTTCTCCTTTATCTGTAGATGGTCCATCTGCAATAACAGTATTTCTTTTAACTGTATCGCCGACTCTAACAATTGGTCTATGATGGAAACAAGTATTTTGGTTAGAAGCAACAAAGTCTGATAAGTAATAAGTGTCTTCTCCACCTTTGTTTTTAACAACAATTTTTCTTGCATCAACATAAGTTACAACACCATCTGCTTTAGCTACAATAGTAGAACCTGAATCTCTTGCTGCAATCCATTCAACTCCTGTTCCTACATAAGGTGCTTCAGTTGTTAATAATGGTACTGCTTGACGTTGCATGTTAGAACCCATTAAAGCACGAGTGGCATCATCATGTTCCAAGAATGGAATACAACTTGTTGTAATTGATACTACTTGTTGAGGTGAAACGTCAATATAATCTATCTTTTGTGGAGATGTCATTATAGTTTCACCACGATAACGAGCTGCAACTGATTCTTGAATAATTCTATTATTTTCATCTGTTTCAACAGTTGATTCTGAAATTACTAAATCTGTTTCTTCATCTGCTCTTAAATATACAACTTCATCAGTTATAACACAATCATTTACTTTACGATATGGTGTTAAAATAAAACCATAATCATCAATTTTTGCATAACTTGCAAGAGCCGTAATAAGTCCGATATTTGGTCCTTCTGGAGATTCTATTGGACAGATTCTACCATAGTGAGATTCATTAACGTCTCTTACTTCCATACCAGCACGATCACGAGATAGTCCTCCTGGACCTAATGCTGATAATCTTCTTTTATGAGTTAATTCTGCAATTGGGTTTGTTTGATCCATAAATTGTGATAATTGTGATGAACCAAAGAACTCTTTTAATATTGCAGTAACTGGTCTTATATTAATTAATGTTTTTGGAGTTACTTCTTCAATTTCTTGGGTAGTCATTCTTTCTCTTATTACTCTTTCCATACGAGTAATACCTACTCTAAATTGATTTTGTAAAAGTTCTCCAACTTGACGAACACGTCTATTACCTAAATGATCGATTTCATCAAAGTTTCCTACACCATCAAGTAAATTTAAATAGTAAGAACATGCTGCATAGAAATCAGATATAGTAAGACGTTTTACATCTATTGTATTATCATTACCTATAACAGTAATTTTTTTCTTTTTATTACTTGGATTATAAATTGTAATAGTTTGGACTTTATTATAGTTATCTAATTCTTCATTTATTTTAACTTCTTTTACGTTATAACCATTAGCAAAAATTGGTTTTAAAACCTCTAATACATCTTTAGTTATAACTGTACCTTTTTCTACTACAACATTACCATCTACTTTTATATCTTCTGCTAAAGTTTGATTTAATACTCTTTCTAAAACATTTAATTTGATATTAAATTTATATCTACCAACCTTAGCTAAATCATATCTAAATTCATCAAAGAATCTAGTAATGATTTGATTTTTACTACTATCAAGTGTTGCTGGTTCTCCTGGACGTAATTTTTCATAAATTTCAATTAAAGCTTCATCTGTATTTCTAGTTGAATCTTTTGCTATGGTATTAGTAATATAATCACTTTCACCATATAATTTTATGATGTCTTCATCACTTGATAAACCAAATGCTCTTAAAAGTGTAGTTAAAGGCACTTTTCTTGTACGATCTATTCTAACATATAAAATATCTCTTGCATCAGTTTCAAATTCTAACCAAGTACCACGAGTTGGTATAATTTGAGAAGTTATTAAAAGACGACCATTTTTATCGATTTCACGATTAAAATATACGCTTGGTGATCTAACTAGTTGTGATACGATAACACGTTCTGCTCCATTTATGACAAAAGTTCCACTATCTGTCATAAGTGGCATATCACCTAAGAATATCTCTTGTTCTTTTACTTCTCCTGTTTCATTATTAAATAACCTAACATCAACTTTTAAAGGTGCTGCGTATGTTGCATATCTTTCCTTACATTCTTTAATTGAGTATCTAGGTTCTTCAAAACGATAATCTCCAAATTCTAATGATAAAGTTCCAGCAAAGTTTTCTACGGGGAACAAATCTTTAAATACCTCTTCGATTCCTTTTTCAATAAACCAGTTGTATGATTTTTTCTGAATTTCTAATAAGTCCATCAATGGATAAGTATTTTTTATCCCTGAAAAACTTCTTCTTTGACGGTGGTCACCACAATTAATTACTTTGTACGCCACTTAAAGTCACCCCTACTTTCAAATTTAATAAATATATAAACATGTCTCAACAAAAAGAAACATAGCCAACTTATATTAATAGCATAATTTAATCAACAAGTCAAGCTAAAAAGTTGCTTTAAAACAATAAAAACCTTTATTCTTTTCCAAAAATTCAACTTTAGCAACTTTCTCCAAATCTCTTTTTGTGCTTAGTGCTCCTTGATTTTTATTTATAACAAAATATAAAGCACCATTTTTATTCAAATGTTTACTTGCTTCAAATAGTATTTTATACACTACGTCTTTTCCTGCTCTAATCGGAGGATTAGTAACTATATAATCATATTTTTCATTAACATCTGAATATATGTCACTAACAAAAGCCTTACAATTTTGAACTTTATTTTCTTTAATATTTAATTCTGCTAAATGAACTGCTCTTTTGTTAATATCAATCATATCTGTATTTAAAGAAAAAAAGGTTGATAAAATTATTCCAATCGTTCCATATCCGCAACCAACATCAAGTAATCTTCCAGATAAATTTTCCTTTAGTAAGGCATTTATTAATGTCCTACTTCCAAAATCCAATCCTTTCTTTGAAAATACTCCTAAATCAGTATTGAATGTAAACGTCTTGTTATTAATTTTGATCAACACTTTTTTAATCTCACTTTTTAAATTTTCATTAGTAAAATAATGATTCATAATTATACCCCCCTTTTAAACGATAAAAACCCAAAACGCATAACTATGCTTTTTAGGTTTAAATAATTAATTATTGTAATTCTACTTCAGCGCCAGCTTCTTCTAATTTAGCTTTTAATTCTTCAGCTTCAGCAGCAGGAATATTTTCTTTAACATTTCCACCAGCATCAGCGATATCTTTAGCTTCTTTTAAGCCTAAACCAGTAATTTCTCTTATTAGTTTAATAACATTAATTTTAGCAGCACCAGCATTTTTTAATACAACAGTTTTAGTTTTTGGTCCTTCTTCTACTTCTGCAGCAGCAACTGGAGCAGCAACAGCAACAGATGTTGGATCAACACCAAATTCTTCTTTCATTGCATCAACTAATTCCTTTACTTCTAATAATGTCATTTCTTTTAATGAACTAATAAATTCATCTTTTGTAATTTTTGCCATAATTTTTTTCCTCCCTATATTTTAAATTTTATTAATTTTCTTTTTGTTCTGCTAAAAGATTTAAAGCAATGCTTAAATCTTTAACAATAGCAATCATACCACCAGCAAGCATTGTATATAATCCTTCTCTTGATGGAATAGCTGCAAATTCTTTTAATTTATTTGTATCAGCAACGTTTCCTTCAACAACACCAGCTTTTAATTCTAATGTTTTATGAGTTTTAGCAAATTTGCTTAATACTTTAATAGCTTCTAGATCATCACTAGAAAATACTATTGCAGTTGGTCCTTCTAGATAATTATCTAAATCTATATTCATATCTTTTAATGCTAATTTTAAAAGAGTATTTTTATAGATTTTATAATCAGAACCACTATCTTTTAATTTAATTCTTAATTCTTTAGAATCATTATCAGTAAGTCCATGATAATTAAATAATACTACTGTTTTAGAATCATTTAATTTGTTTTTTATTTCATCTACTACTTGTTTCTTTGCTTCTAATGCTTTAACACTTGGCATAAGACACCTCCCTTATAAAATATATTTTTAATCCGTGCCTTTAAAAAAAGTCCTTGTATGACTACAAAGACTAAATTTATTATATCAATAAAGTCCTCGGTAGGATTTACATACTTTACCTACTGTCTACGGCACAAACAAATTTCAAATGTATTATATAACATTTTTTAAAAATTGTAAACAATTAATTAAAAATTATTTATATCTAATTTTATAGATGGACTCATAGTTGATGAAATAGAAATTGATTTAACATAAGTTCCTTTTACTGTTGATGGTTTAACTCTTAGAATTGTTTTTACAAATGCATCTAAGTTTTCAACTAAATCTTCAGTTTTAAATGATACTTTACCAACGACTCCATGAATATTTCCATAAGAATCTGTACGATATTCAACTCTACCTGATTTAGCATCTAATATTGCTTTTTCAACATTAGTTGTAACTGTTCCTGTTTTTGGGTTTGGCATTAATCCTTTTGGACCAAGAATTTTACCAAGTTTTCCTAAAGCAGGCATCATATCAGGAGTTGCAATCATCATATCAAAATCAAACCAATTTTCTTTTTCTATTTTTTCTAAAATATCTAAATCTCCAACATAATCAGCTCCTGCGTTTTTAGCAGCTTTAGCAAAATCCCCTTTAGCAACAACTAAAACTCTAACAGTTTTACCTGTTCCATTTGGAAGAACTAAGGCACCTCTTAATTGTTGGTCAGCTTTTTTAACGTCTAAGTTTAAATTCATATGTACTTCTACAGTTTCATCAAACTTAGTATTAGAAATGCTTTTTAATAGATTAATTGCTTCTGTTTTTTCATATGATTTATTTTTTTCAATCTTTTCTTTAACAGATTTATAGTTTTTTCCTCTATGTTTCATATTTTCCTCCTTATGTGGTATTTTTTTTAATAAGCGACAATTTGTCTCCCACGTAAGTAACTTTTAATAGTTACTATTCTTCAGTAGTTTCTTCTTTTTCAGTTGCTACTGGTACTTCAGCTGTTGCATCTTTATTTTCTGCAACTTCTTTTTCCATTTCAGCAAGTTCTTCAGCACGTTTTTCCATTTCGGCTTCCTTTTCTTTTGCTTCTTCTGCTTGTTCTGCTAATTCTTTATCGTTAAGTCCTTTTACTGCAACACCCATATTACGAGCAGTTCCTTCAACGATATTCATAGCTTGTTCAACAGTATAAGCATTTAAATCTGGAAGTTTAATTTCAGCTATTTCTCTTAATTGATCTTTTGTCAAAGTACCAACTACATTATTAGCTCCTTTTGCTGAACCTTTGTTAATTTTAGCATATTTTTTAATTAAAAATGCTGCTGGTGGAGTTTTAATTACAAAATCAAATGATCTATCATCATAAATTGAAATTTCAACAGGTAAAATATCACCCATTTTATCTCTTGTTGCTTCATTGTATTTTGTACAAAATTCTCCTAAATTGATTCCTGCTGGACCAAGTACAGTTCCTACTGGAGGAGCTGGTGTAGCTTTTCCTGCAGCAATCTGTAATTTGATTTTTTTAACAACTTCTTTTGCCACGAAAAACACTCTCCTTTTCCTAAATTTTTTCGTGAGTGGTCATAATAGCACAATGCCTCCCACTAAATTTATATCAATATAAATTGATAAACGAATAAATAATAACATTAAATTGCAATAATTGCAAGCATTTTAACATTTTTTTCTAATTTTAATTATATGTTTTTTAACAATTTTTATTAATTTGCCTTTTCAATTTCAGATATTCCTACTTCAACTTCTGTTTCTTGTCCAAACAAATCAACAATAACCATAACTTTATTATTGTCTAAATCAAGTGATGAAATTTTTCCTTCCATACTATTAAATGGTCCAGATATAATTTTAACAAGTTGACCTTCTTTTAAGTCAGTTGATACTTCAAGTCTTGACATACCCATACTATTAAGAATTTTATCAACTTCATATGGTTGTAGTGGAGTAGGTTTTGCGCCTTTTCCAGATGAACCAATAAATCCAGTAACACCAGGTGTATTTCTTACAATAAACCATGCTTCATCTGTCATAATCATTTCAACTAAAACATATCCTGGAAATAATTTTTTAACTTTTTCTTTTGCTTTTCCATCTTTCATTTCAACTTCAGTTGTTTCTGGAACAATTACCCTAAAAATATAATCTTCCATTCCCATTGAAGTTGTACGCATTTCTAACTTTTCTTTTACTTTCTTCTCATGTCCTGAGTAAGTATTAACAACATACCATTTCTTATCCATTACGCTAACCACACTTTCACAAATGACATTAAGGCACTAATTAAATAGAAAAACACTGATAAAACAATTACAAAAACCAAAGTAACTATAGTATACTTTAAAATATACTTTTTATCAGGCCAATGTACCTTTTTTAATTCACTAATTACACTTTTTAAAAAACTTTCTTTTTTTACTTTCTTTGTCTTTTCTTTTTTCTTTACATCTTGTTTTTTTTCTTTTTTAACCATTTTCCACCTCAAAAATTTTTTCAAAATAAAAACACTTTCACGTGTCTACATATAAAATGTATCACACAAAAGTGTATTTGTCAAATATTTTAATCGAATTAACCATTTCATTTTTTTATGTTTTCTAAAATTTTACCAGAAAACTCCTAATCTTGGAAAATCAACATAGTTTCTAGGATCTCTAATATTACTATAATAAGTACTATAGTTGTAATGACTAATAATTACTTCAAAATGTAAGTGAGGTCCTGTTGAACAACTATCATAATACGCTGTATTCCCTCCACCTACTTCTGCAATTTTCTCTCCTTGAGCAACAATATCACCAACTTTTACATTAGTTTTTAATAAATGGAAATATCTAGTTGAAAACTCTTTTCCATTAATATTATGGTTGATAGTTACCACTTTACCACCACAAGTATATTTATCAACATCAACAACTCTTCCTGCTGCAGCTGCCATTACTGTTGTTCCTTCTCTATTGCCACCAATATCAATTCCTTTATGGAAAGTACTACAACCATAACAAGGAGCAACTCTTACTCCATAATTATCAGTAATTACTCCATTTCTTACTGGTCTTATAAAACCACTTGATGATGGAATCATACTAGTACAAGTTGATATATTTTCATCATCTTTACATCCTAAATCCCTGTATAATTTTATTTGATTTTTAACCGTTCTTATTTCTTCATCAATAGTTAAAGTTTCATCAAAATACTTTTCTTTTTCTTTTCCTAATTCATTTATTTTTTGTAAAACTTGTATATTCATTTCATTAAGTTCTACTTTCTTTTGCTCCAATTCATCTATTTTCTTTTGATTTTCAGCGATTAAACTATTCATCTCATCAATTAATTCATCACTTTTAGTTGTAAGTTGTTCAATAACTGAAATACGATATATTAAATCAGTAAAATTTTCTGCTCCAAAAATATATTTTAAATAAAAATTTTCACTATCTGATATTTGTAAAAATGAAACTAAATCTTTTATTTGTTTTTCTTTTATATCAATTTTCTTTTCTAATTCTGATATTTCACTTTCAAATTTTGATATATCTTCTGATGCTTGAACTATTTTATTACTTATTTGTTCCATTTCTTTTTTAGCAGCTTGTATTTCTTGTTCTGTTTTTTCTTGTTCTGCTAATTGTCCTGCTTTTTTTGCTTCTAATTTATTTAATTCATTTATATAGTCATTTATTGTTATAGCAGAAACATCACTTATACAAAAAAATGATGTTATTAACAAAATTGTTAAAAAAGTATATTTAATATATTTCATTATATTTTTACATACCTCCTTACTGCTCTTGCACTACCTATCATACCTACTAAAATACCTATTGCTATAACTACTACTGATAAATTAAAGATAAATGGTATTGGTTTAACAAGTTTTATAAGTGATGAGAATAATACTCCACCCATTTTATTATAAAGAGCTGTATATCCAAATATTATGATAACTGTTGGTATGATAGATCCAATTATTCCAAGAACAACACCTTCAATTACAAAAGGAAGTTTAATTCTCATATTAGATGCTCCAACTAATCTCATAATATAAATTTCTTGTTTTCTTGAAAAAATTGTTAATTTAATAGTATTAATAATCAAGAAAATTGTAACTACAACAAGTGCTAATGCTGCAATTAAAGTTATTTTTTCTACTGCTGAAAAAGCACCTAACATTTTTTCAACAAGCCCTTCGCCATATTGAACACTATCTACTTTATCAAATGTTTTTATTTTATCTGCAGTATCTTTTATTTTTTCAACATCTACTACTTTAATAGTATAAGTATCTTTTAACGGATTTTCACTTTCCTCCCAATCATCTAAAATAGTTTTTAAATTATCATATTCTTTTGCCATATTTGTTTTAACTTCTTGTTTTGATGAAAAATCGTAATAATCAATGTTATCCATTTTTTGTAATTCTTCTTCAAATAATTTTCTATCTTCTTCCGTTGTATCATTAGATAAAAATACAACTACTGTAACATCTTTTTCTATTAAATCTGTAAAATTTCTAACATTTTCTGAAATTAGAAATGATGCTGCTATTATAATTAATGTTATTGTGATACATGTAATTGATGCTAGAGATAAACTAAAATTTCTAACAACACTTTTAAAAGCATCTCTAAAACTTCTAAAAACTAGTCTAAAACTCTTCATGTTTATATGTTCCTTCCTTATAATCTTTTACAAGACGTCCTTCTTTTAATACAAGAACTCTTTTTTTCATTTTTTCAACAATTGTTATATCATGGGTTACCATAAGAATAGTTGTACCTAATTCTTCATTTATTTTCTTTAAAATATCCATTATTTCCATACTTATATTTGGATCAAGATTTCCTGTTGGTTCATCACAAATTAGTATTTTTGGATTATTAGCGATAGCTCTTGCTATGGCAACTCTTTGTTGTTCTCCTCCAGATAATTTATCAGGATAACTTTTTGCTTTATGTTTTAACCCAACTTTATCTAAAACTTCAAGAACTCTTCCTCTTATTTTACTATTATCTGCTCCAACTACTTCTAAAGCAAAAGCAACATTTTCATAAACTGTTAGTTTAGGAAGTAACTTATAATCTTGAAAAACAACTCCTAATTTTCTTCTTAGCTTATAAACTTTAGAATTTTTTAAATTAGCCACTTTTACTCCACCTACTATTATTTCACCTCTTGTTGGTTTTTCTTCACGATAAAGCATTTTTATTAAAGTAGATTTACCGCTTCCTGATCCTCCAATAATAAAGACAAATTCCCCTTTTTCTATTGATAAACTTAAGTCATATATAGCACCTACTCCATTTGGATAGGTTTTATAAACATTTTTTAACGTTATTAATTCCATAATACCTCCATTTTATAGAATAATTATAACATAAAAAATAGACTTATATCTATATAAATCTACTTTTTGCTAATTATTTACAATTTTTAATTTAGTATCTTGGCCTTTTATTTCATAAGTATCAGATATCGTAATAAAAGCTTTTCGATCAATTTTTTTTATTCCTTCTTTTAATAAGTAATACTCATTTGTTGGAATAACACAAAATATCATTTTACCATTATTATCTTTATATTTTCCTTTAACATTAAATATTGTAGCATCATGATGTAACTCATTTGTAATGAAGTCATTTATTTCATTATATTTTTTGCTTATAATATAGAAAGTTTTATTTCTACTAATCCCAAGAAGAATTTTTTCACTGACAAAATTAGTAATATAAAGCAAAATAAACGAATATAAGATAATATTTATTCCAAAAAAGTATCCTCCAAGAAGTACTATTATTATATTAAATATAAGATTAATCTTTGAAATACCTTGTTGTAATTTTTGAGCAACTACCTTTGTTATAATTCCAACTCCTCCAGTATTTAATCCTATTTTATATATAATACCATTAGATAAACCATTTAAAATACCACCGAAAATTGAAAATAACAAAACATTATTATTATCAATCAAAAATATTTCATCAATTCCTGCTGTTGCTTTAACTAAAAGTGGATAAACAATAGTTATAAAAATACAAGCTGTTGTATCTTCTTTACTTAAATAAATAAAACTTATTATAAATACCATAAAATACATCAAAAATAAAGACATTGAAGGATCAATATTAAATACATGATTTAAAATAGATGCAATACCACTTGTTCCACCCACTATTATGTTACTAGGTAAAATAAACAAATTATAATTTATTGCAGATATAAATAGTGCCAAACTAAACATAGTATATCTTTTTATAGTATCTTTATTTATTATTTTTTCTAAAACATCAGTTTTCATTATTCACCACCTGATACTTCATAAGCATCAATTACTGTGAAAAAAGCATTTTTATCTATTTCTTCTATACCTTCTTTAAATTTATAATATTCTTTAGTAGGAATAACTGTAAATAATACTTTTGTTTTCTCATTATTATATACTCCTTTAGCATTAAACTCTGTAACACTATGATTAAGTTCATTTATTACATATGAAGATATTTCATCTGGTTTTTCAGTTATGATATAAAATGCTTTTGAAGAAGAAATTCCAATTAAAACTTTATCTGTTAAGATACTTATTATATACAAAATAATAATTGCATACATAAATTTATTCCAGCCAAATAAAAATGCTCCTAAAAGTACAATAGCTCCATCTGTAACAAGCATTGATGTACCTAAACTTGTTTTAAAATATTTACTAAAGATTTGATTTATTATGTCGGTTCCACCAGTTGTATAGCCCGCTTTAAATACAAGTCCAGCACCAAAACCATAAATTAGTCCTCCAAAAATAGCAAGGAGTAATTGATCACTTGTGTCAATAGTTAAAAATAATCCTATATTTTCAGTCAATTTAACTAAAATTGGAAATAAAATTGATCCTACAATTGATAGTTTTGTTTTTTCTTTTCCTAAAAATATATATGATAGAATAATACAAAAAATTGATGATATTAAAATAAATAAAGGTTTGTCCATGGAAAAGTATTTATTTATAATAATACTTAATCCTGATACTCCACCAAAGACAATATCATTAGGAGAAATAAACAAATTAAACGATATAGCCATTATTAAAACACCGAAGACAAGTTCTATTGTTCTTAATAATCTATGTTTTTTATAAATGCTTTTTAATATTGTTTCCATATTATTTTCTTAAATAACCTTCAATAAAAATATCAAGATCACCATCTAGTACTTTATCTACTGCACTTGTAGAAATATTTGTTCTATGATCTTTTACCATTGAATAAGGATGCATAACATAACTTCTTATTTGAGAACCAAATTCGATATTTTTATTATCTTTTTTAAGGTTATCCAACTCCGTTCTTTCTTTTTCTTCTTCAATTAATTTTAATTTACTTTTTAAAATTGATAATGCTTTTTCTTTATTTTGTAATTGGCTTCTTTCGTTTTGACAAGTAACAACAATTCCTGTTGGAAGATGGGTTATTCTAACTGCTGAATCTGTTGTATTAACACTTTGTCCTCCGGCTCCACTACTTCTATATACATCTATTTTTAAATCTTTATCTTCTATTTTTATATCTTCAGTATCAAGTGTTAAAGGATTTACAAAAACAGCAGCAAATGATGTATGTCTTTTATGATTGGCATCAAATGGAGAAAGTCTAATTAATCTATGTACTCCCATTTCACATTTAAGATATCCATATGCATTAAAACCATCCACTTCTATTGAAACACTTTTTATACCAACTTCTTCTCCTTCTTGCATATCAATAATACTATATTTGTAACCTTTTTTATCAAAATACCTTAGATACATACGAAATATCATATTGGCAAAATCACAAGCTTCTGTACCACCTGCACCTGAATGTATTTCAAAAATACAATTTAGTTTATCATACTTACCATTTAATAAAGTTTCAAGTTCTAATTCTTCAATATCTTTTTTTATTTTTTCTTGTTCTTCAAGTAATAAATTAAATATTTCATCATCAAAATCTTGTTCTAACATATTGAGTAAGTTTATATTGCTAGTTGTTTTTTCTTTTATAGTAATTATTTTATCTAAAGATTTTTTTAAATCAGATTGTTCTTTTACCAAACTATTTGCAAGATTTCTATCATTCCAAATTGTTTCATCACTTATTTTAATATTTAATTCTTCTAATTTTTTTATTTTGTTATCAGTGTCAAAGTATCCTCCATAAATCATTTATTTTAGAGTTAAAATTATTGTAAATTATTACTAAATCTTTCAATTCCATAAAAGCACCACCTTATTACAAATAAATTATATATTATATGTTAAAAAAAGTAAAAGATTTTTTTATTTATCTTTTAATTTTTAACATTTTTTGTTAATTTCTTATTTTATTAATTATTATTAACAAGATTGTTAATAAATATCTTAGTTTTTTATTTTTTCCCAAGGCAAATCTAAATCTTCTCTTCCAAAATGACCATATGCTGCAACTTTATAATAAATAGGTCTTAATAAATCTAATTCTTTTATTATGTTATCTACTGAAAAATCAAAGTTTTTATTTACATAATTGTAAATCTCTTTTATATCAACTTTATTTGTATTAAAGGTATCAATATAAATAGATGTCGGATATTCTTTTCCTATTGCATAAGATATTTGAATTTCACATCTATCGCATAATTGATGTGCTACGACATTTTTTGCAACATATCTTGCATAATAAGCTGCACTTCTATCAACTTTTGATGGATCTTTACTGCTAAAACAACCACCACCAACTTTTGAAAATCCTCCATAAGTGTCAACAACAATCTTTCTACCAGTTGTACCACTATCACCAAAAGGTCCCCCAATAGTAAAAGAGCCACTGGTATTAATTAAATATTTAGTGTTATTATCAATAAGTTCTTTAGGAACTACTTTATTAATAACATTTTTTATTATATAATTTTTTAAACTTTCTTGAGAAATATTTTTTATGTGTTGGCAAGAAATAATTATAGTATCAATCCTTACTGGTTTATCGTTAATATATTCAACAGTTACTTGAGTTTTACCATCAGGTTTTAATGGTGTGTTTTTATCGTTTTTTCTTACTTCTGTTAATTTTTTAGCAAGTTTATTTGCATAGTAAATAGGAAGTGGCATAAAATTTTTTGTTTCATTTGTAGCATAGCCAAACATTATTCCTTGATCACCTGCACAAATTTTATTTTTTACTACTGCACTATTTATTTCATTTGATTGTTCACTTACTTTAACTATAACATTAAATTCTTCAGTATAACCAATATCTTTTAACACCTCTTTGGCAATTTTTTCATAATCTAAAACTGCTTTAGTTTTTGCTTCACCATAAATTAAAATTAGATCATCTTTAATAGTAGCTTCAACAGCCATTTTACTTTCTTTATCAACTGATAAAGCACTATCCAAAATTTTATCAGCAATCTTATCACATATTTTATCTGGATGCCCTTCCGTTACTGATTCACTTGTAAAATAATATTTCATAACTCCTCCTTAAACTTTTATTAAAAAAAGCTCTTGAAAGAGCTTAGCATGCATTGTTCTTTCATTGATCTAGCTTTACCACCTTACATATGCAGGTTGGTACGAGTTCTTTGAGCTTAGTCTCTCCCTCGTTCTTAATAAAAGATAATTATATTAAATCACTATTTTAATAAATTGTAAAGGTTAATTAAAACTATTTTAATTTTTTTTCTTTTTGTATTTAAAACAATGTCGATCATTTTCCAAAGTTCAAGAAAATAATCTAAAAAACTAACATTACTTTTTATACAGGCAATCTCATTGTTTTTTTAATAACATTTTTTTACTATAATTAATTAAAAAATCCATATAATAACTTCTAAAAAAACATAAAATAATTATATGGGTATTAATATCTTCGATTAAATGTCTTATCTAAAACTATTTTTAATTCTTCTTTAGTCTTACATATAGCATAATTATAGTTCATGATTACATCTAATGCATAATCATAATATGTTGATTTAGGTCCTATAGTACGATAAACAGTAATTGCCATATCTTTTATTATTTCTTTATCTGTCATTTTAGAATATTTATTTAAAAGAATACTTTTATTAATAGAAAAATAATCAATTAAATTTCCAAGAGCATCAACTGTTCTTTCTAGTTTAGTATTTTCTAAATCCAACATATCATCACTCCTAGAATAATTATAACATTTAATTTTAAATAATTATAGACAAATTTTTTAATTTAAAGTTCAGAGTTTAGATAATTACTCTTCTTCATATTATGTATGTAATTTAAAAACTGCTTCAAGTAATAGAATATTAACTATGTGTAATGCTTTATATGAAGATCTTAAAAAATATTATGATGAGGTTTCTAAATTTAAAAACTTTAGTGAGGATTTCTTTATATTTGGCAATGATAAAGGTCTTACACCTCTCACTTATAAACAATCCCAACGAAGAAAAGGAGAAATAGCAAACAAGTCTGGTGTTAAAGAAATAAGGCTATATGATTTTAGACATAGCTGTGCTTCTTTCTTAGTTAATAATGGAGCTTCTGTTACTATGGTTTCTAAATATCTTGGACATTCAAATTCAAGCGAAACTTTAAACACTTATTCTCACTTATTTAATACCACA
>JAQXMG010000004.1 GCA_029012525.1 bacterium | reverse complement strand
CTATACAACTGATGATAATTTAATTTATGAAGGTAAGACAGATTCTTTAGGTGTTTTATTAGTAGAAAACTTAGAAATTGGAAAGTATTATCTAAAAGAAAAAGAAGCAGCTAAATATTATAAATTAAATGATGAAAAAGTATATTTTGAAGTAAAAGATAATGGAGAATTTATAAAACTTAGTATAACTAATGAAAGAAATACTGGCACTTTAAAATTTTTAAAAGTTGATAGTAAAAGTAAAGAACCATTAAAAGATGCCTTAATTAAAGTAATTTATTTAGATACTGATGAAGTGTTATTTTTAGGAAAAACTGATGAATCAGGTAAAATAATATTAGAAAATATTACCGCAGGTTCTTATAAAATTGAAGAAGTAAGTGCTCCATATGGTTATATATTAAATAAAAAACCTATTACTTTCTCAATAATAGAAGATCAAGAAATTGTAGAAATAACAATGGAAAATGAAAAAATAGAAATGCCCAATACTGATGTTTCTTATGATTATTTAACAATAATTATTATATCTTTTGCTTTACTTATTTTAACTAGAATAATAAAAATAAAAAAGCATGAAAAATAAAATTATTTTGTTTTTACTTGTCTTATTCTTAACTATTTCTTGTTATGAAATATATAAAATATTTACTATAAAAAAAGTGGAAAATATAGAAATAGAAAAAATAGAAGAACTAAAAATAAGTGATGAAGAAAAAAAAGAAAATAAAAAATCACAAGAAGAACTTATTTTAACAAAGCCTTATCTAGGTTATATTGAAATAGAAAAACTTGGTATTAAAAAATTAATTAGTTATGGAACAACCGATGATGTTTTAAATAAAAATGTTGTCGGTCTTCATAAATCATCTATATTACTAGATGATCCTTATGGCAATATTATTTTAGCAGGTCATAACAATAAATATGTATTTGCTAAACTTTTAAAAATTAAAATAGGTGATGCAATAAAAATAACAAGCTATATAAAAACTTATACTTTTAAGGTATTTAAAATAGATATTGTAGAATTAGATAACTATGATTATTTTAAATCTTATGATGATTCTAAAATATTAACTCTTATTACTTGTTATAGTAAAAATAAAAGATTTATAGTTTTAGGGAAGGTGATAAATTGAATATAATTGATGTTAAAAATATTAGCAAATCTTATACAAAAAATAAACAAATCACTAATGTTATTAATAATGTTAGTTTAAAGATAAAAAAATCAATGATAGTTGTTGTTTTAGGAGAATCAGGAAGTGGAAAAACTACCTTTATTAATATGTTATCAGGAATTATAACACCATCATCTGGAGAAATAATAGTAGATAAAGTAAGAATTGATAATTTAACTGAAATTGAAGTGATGAAATTCAGAAGAGAAAATTTATCATTTGTTTTTCAAAATCCTAATTTAATTTCTTTTTTAAATGTTTATCAAAATATAAAGATGGGAAGCTATTTATCAAATAATCCTCTTAATATAAATGAAATAATAAAATTAACAAATCTTGATAATTTAAAATATAAATATCCGAAAAGTTTATCTGGTGGAGAAAGACAACGTGTTGCAATAGCAAGAGCAATAGTTAAAAATCCTAAAATTCTATTTTTAGATGAACCAACAGGTTCTCTTGATAAATATTCAACTGAAAAAATATTAGAACTTTTAAATGAAATAAACAAGAAATATCAAACAACGATAATTCTTATAACTCATAATGAAAAAATAAAAGATATAGCAGATATGATAATTGTATTAAATCATGGAAAAATAGTAGAAAAAATAGTTAATAAAAATAAAAAATATTTAATCTTGAGAAAGTAAAATGATTTTATTTATTAATGCTTTAAAAAGCTTAAGAAGTAACAAATTAAAAATAATACTAATTACCTTTTTAATACTTTTATCCACTACAATCTATACATCTTTTAATACTATGATTAATTCAGTAGAGAAAAGTTATGATAAATATTTAGAAAAATATAATGTTTTTGATATTGCTTTTGAAATAAATATTGATTATGAAAATGACTTTACAAAAAGTAGAATTAATTCATTTTTTAAAAATAAAAAACTAACAGAAGAAGAAGAAATTATTATAAATGAATTCTTAATTTGCAAACAAAATAAAGATTGTAATAACTATATTTTATATGAGATAGAAAATATTTTTAGTAAATATAAGTTAAAAGATGTTTATGAAGAAGAAAGACTTAATTTTTTAAAAGAAAAATATGATTTTATTTATGAAGTATATGAAACAAAAATAATAAGTAATTTAAAAAGTACTATAAAGGTTATTCCATATAAAGATTATAGAATAAATATTCCTTATTTAGTAAAAGGAAAATTTCCTTTAAATGATAATGAAATAACAATTTTGCCTTTGTTTTCATCTTATAATAATTTAAATATTTCCGATAATTATTTTATAGATAATAAAAACTACATTATAGCAGGATATACTTATTCTACTAGCGATATTTATCCTACTTTTTCAAATAGTAATCCTATTTTTGATTATAAAAATAATAATATAATTTTTACAACTTATGATACTTTTAACAATTTAAAGGGTATTTTAAATAAAGTTTATATTGCTAAATTTAATAATTATAATTATGATTTATTTGAATTAGAAAATGATATCATTAAAACTGATAAAACATTATTAATGGAAACATCTGTTAATACTTTAAAAGAGGATTTAATAATTCTAAGAGTTTTTAAAAATACATTTTTATATATTCTTTTAACAATAACAATTATTTTACTTCTTATTATAATTAAGAAAAAAATTGATATTGAAAAACCATATATTGGTATTTTAAAATCATTTGGTTATAGTAAAATAAGAATTGCTTTAAGTTATTTAGTTTATCCTGTTATAACATCTATTATCGGAGGTTTATTTGGATTTATTATTGGTTTTATTTTGAGTGATTTTATCAAAAATATTTATTTAAGAAATTTTAATATTGAAGTTTTAAAAAGTACTTTTTGTTTAAATGATTTAATTAATTGCATTGTTATTCCTCTTATATTTTTAAGTTTTATAAGTTTTATCTTTGTCTTGTTCTTATTTAGAAAAAAAGATATTGTTTTAATAAAAAATGATTCTGATTTAAAAATTAATTTTTTAACAAAATTTATAAATAAAATAAGTGTTAAAAAAGATTTTTTGACAGAGTTTAGAAATTCACTATTAACAAGATCATTAAAGAAGTTAGTTATTATTATTTTAACCAGTGTAACAATAGGTTTTTTAATTACCATTATTTTTGCTTGGTTTAACTTATTTAATAAAATAATAGATTCTAACTTTTCTAAATATAATTTTTCTTATATGATTACTTATAATAATTTAATAACTAATAATAGTGATTCTAAAAGTGATAATATTTTAATAGTTAGTAATAATATTTATAAAATAACAGATAAAAATAAAAATCCGAAGACATTAAAAGACAATACTTCTGTTATATTAAATGGAATAACAGATGATTTAAAGTTTATTTTATTAACAGAAAAAGATAAAAATCTTTTGAATCTTTTAGCAGATAAAACAATAATAATTAGTTCTAAAACAAAACAAGACTTCAATATAGATATAGGAGATTTCTTGAGTTTCAAAATAAATGATCAAGAAATATCTTTTGAAGTTGTTGGTGTTTATTTAAATAATTTAGATAGTAATTGTTATGTTAAAAATAAAGATTTAGCAAATAGTTTGGGTTTTTCAAATAATATCTATAATGTAACTTACTCTACTGATGAAAAATATGAAAGTTTAAATTTAACAAGTGATGAATTATCTAATATAAATGAAATATATTCACTTGATGTATTAAGACAAAACATTATAAATAGTCTTAGTTTTTATAATAATTTTACTTATATTGTTGTTTTGTTTTGTCTTATTCTTATTTTTATCGTTATAGCAATTTTGGCAAATATTTTAGTAGATGAAAATATATCAATAATTTCTCTTATGAAAATTTTTGGATTCACAAATAAAGAAATATCGAAAGTTATTTTTGACGGCTATACTAAAATTTTAATTTTATTTTACTTATTATCAATACCAGTTGCAAAGTTAATTTTAAATAAAATAATGAATTATTTATCAAGTTATTTTGATATCAATTTATCATTTAGTTTAAATATATCTAAATTAATAATAGGATTAATTTTATTTTTAATGTGCTATTTTATTGCTATAAATTTATCAAAAAAAAGATTAAATAAAATATCTCAAGAAGAAATTTTAAAGGAGTGATTTTATTGGAAAATATAATAGAACTTGTTAATGTTTATAAGAAATATAAATTAAATAACAATATTTATTATTTATTGGATAATATTAATTTATGTATTAAAAAATCATCAATAACGATTATTGAAGGACCAAGTGGTAGTGGTAAAACAACGCTCTTAAATGTGATGTCAAATATCGATAATATTTCAAGTGGTGATATATATTATAATGGTTTTAAATTAAAAAAGAATAAAAAATATTTTGGAATTGTGTTTCAAAATCTTAATCTTTTTCCTAATTTAAATGTCTATGAAAATATAAAAATAGGTAATTTAAAATCATCAAAAAAAGAAATAATAAATATAATGGAAGAACTTGATTTATTAAAATACAAAGATAAAAATATTTTTGAGTTATCTGGAGGTGAAATGCAAAAAATTGCAATAGCAAGATGTCTTGTAAAAACAAAAGAAGTTATAATTCTTGATGAACCAACAAAATCTTTAGATAGTAAAAATGCAATCAAGATTATGGAATTTCTAAAAACTATTAATCAAAAATATAAAACTACAATTATATTATCAACCCATGATAAAAGTTTGGAAAATTATGGTGATAAAATTATCAAATTAGCAAAAGGTAAAATAGAATAGATTTTTGAATTTTAAATTAATGAATATTTGAAAAATTACTAAAATGTGTTATTATATATATGTAGGTGAGAAGTAATGAATAAAAAGAAGTTAATAATTATTTTTAGTTTAATAATTTTAGTAATTTTAATAGGATTAGGATTATATTTTTTCTTAAATAAAGAAGAATCTGATAATAAAAAGTTTGCAGAAGAATATGGTATAGAAGAAGACAATGTTTTTGTATATAGAACTGGCGATGAAATAGTTAAAATCCTTGAAAATGGAACAGGAATTGTCTATTTAGGATTTCCAGAATGTCCTTGGTGTTGTGCTTATGTCAAGTATTTAAATGAAGTTGCCAAAGACGAAGGAATTGAAAAAATATATTATTACAATATTTTAGAAGATAGAAAAAATAATACTGAAACTTATAAAAAAATTGTATCTCTTTTAAGTGACTATTTATTGTATGATGAAGAAGGTAATGAAAGAGTTTTTGTTCCAGATGTTACATTTATATTAAATGGTGAAATTATTGGACATGATAATGAAACTTCAGTTATAACAGAAGATATAACACCAGAAGAGTATTGGACTTCTTCTAAAGTTGATAGATTAAAAGAAAAATTAAGAATATATATGGTTGATATTAACAATTTATCATGTAGTTCTTGTGGAGTATAAGGAGGAATTTATGAAATATTGTCCAAATTGTGGAAAGGAATTAAAAGAAGGTGCTGATGTATGTTTACATTGTGGAAAAGCTATAAAAAATAGTGGCATTAAACAAAATGGTAAATCAAAAATTTTAGCAGGGTTACTTGGTATATTTTTTGGTTATCTTGGAATTCATAATTTTTATTTAGGTTATAATAGTAAAGGTACAACTCAACTTTTACTTACTGTATTGAGTTTAGGACTATTATCTTTTATTTCTGCTATATGGGGATTAGTTGAGGGTGTACAAATTCTTATGGGTAATATTACTGATGCCGATGGTAATGAACTTGTAGATTAGTAAAAAAGAAGCGATTTTTGTTTCTTTTTTTTAATGTTTTTGTTATTATAAAGTTGGAGGTATATTTATGAAACAATTTAGGAATATTTTATGGGGTTTAGTTTTAATAATTATTGGTCTTATTATAGGACTTAATGGTTTAGGAGTAACTAATATTAATTTGTTTTTTAAAGGATGGTGGACATTATTTATCATAGTTCCTTGTTTTATTGATTTATTTTATGATAAAGATAAACTTGGAGATGTAATTGGAATAGTTGTTGGTATACTATTGTTACTTGGATGCTACAATTTATTTAGTTTTGATATTTTATTAAAACTATTACTTCCAGTTATTTTAATAATAATTGGACTATCATTAATATTTAAAAATAATACTAAAGTAAAAACAATTATGAAAAAACTTGAAAAAGAAAATGGTAAAACACCAGCATATTGTGCAACTTTTGGAGAAAATAATGCAAGTTTTGATGAAGAAGAATTTACAGGTTGTAATATTGATGCTATTTTCGGGGGAGTAAAACTTGATTTAAGAAATGCAAAGATAAAAAAAGATGTCGTTATTAATGCAACTAGTATTTTTGGAGGAACAACAATTATTACACCAGATGATGTTAATGTTAAAATTAATTCCACTCCAATTTTTGGAGGTGTTGAAGATGAAAGACACAAAAGTAAAAAAGAAGTGAATGAAAAAAAATCAAAGACAATTTATATTAATGCAACGTGTGTTTTTGGGGGCGTTTCATTAAAATGAGTGGAATTCAAAAAGTAATAAAATATAGTGCTCTTGCTTTTGCTGTATCTTTAATTGTAATGATAATTTCTGCTATTTTATTTGGAATTAATTCTGCATATAATGTTTTTATATCAACAGATAATAATGAAAGTAATAATAAAGATATTGTTGATTTAAATGTTCCTATTAAAGATATTTTTAATCTTGAAATAGATCTTGATGTAACTAATTTAACTATTAAAGAGGGAGAATCATTAAAAGTTGAAACAAACAATAAATATATTAAAACGAATCAAAATGGAAACATTTTAACTATCAAAGAAAAAGATAAAAATTTATTTGCAAGTGATAATGGTGGAGAGTTAATAATATATGTTCCTAAAGATTATATATTTAATAAGGTTGAAATAGATATGGGTGCAGGAAAATTAAATATTCATGATCTTACATCAAGGGAATTAGAACTTGATCTTGGTGCTGGAAAATCTATTATTAACAACTTAGATGTTTTAAATAGTGCCACTTTAGATGGTGGAGTAGGAAGTATTGATATAATAGGTGGAGTAATTAATAATATGAAATTAGAAGTTGGGGTTGGCAATATTAATTTGGATTCTATTATAACAGGAAGTAGTTATATTAATGCTGGAGTTGGGAAGTTATATTTAAATATTTTGGATAGTTTTGATAACTATAGAGTAAGTATAAATAAAGGACTTGGAAGTGCTGAACTTAATGGAAGTAAAATGGAAGACAATGTAGTATATGGAACTGGTTATAACATTATTAATATTGACGGAGGAATTGGAAGTATTTCTGTAAAATTTGACAATTAAAAAGGTTCTTTGTCAAATAGTGTTGGTAAACAATAAATTTGATAAATGAATTGATTATGAAGGATGATGAAAATCATCCTTTTATAATACCCTTAATTAAGAATATACGAGATATAAAATGATCATATTTTCTATAACCAAAAGCAATTCTTTTAATACATTTAATTAGGTTATTTGTTCCTTCTATAACTCCATTATTAATATCATATTTAAATGAATTATCAATATATTTAATATTTTCTTTATATAATTTTAATGCTTGTTTCATTTTAGATGATAAATTTTTACTTTGATTGAATGCTATTGATTTAAATTTGTTAAAATCCTTTTCTTTTAATGAATTGATTAAACCTTGATAACATTCATAAGTAGCTTTTAATGTTAAATCAGTATTAATTAAATATTGAACAATTTCTTTTTGAGACATATCTTTATGAAAATGTTTTGAATATTGTTTTTCTTCAGATAAATCATTTTCATTTTTGACAATTAATTTCCAATAATCTTTTAATTTATTATAATTAGGATTATTTTTTTTACATAAACTAACTCTAGTACTATTTAAAGCATTATAAGCTTGAATTACAATGTGGAATCTATCAATAGATATATCAGCATTTTTAAATAATTTTTTAGCCAAGTGAATATAACCTGAATAAAAATCAATAG
>JAQXMG010000003.1 GCA_029012525.1 bacterium | reverse complement strand
TAGATATAATTTTCTTTATAATTTAGGTGAACAAAGTTTTAAAGAAAAAGAAGAAATGGTATATACTTATCAAAGTATTTTATATATTTTAAATAATAGAAAAACTATTGAAGATACAAATAGCGCAATCATAAATTCACTTTTAAGAGATTGGAATATTGATTCTAATATTAATGGAAAAGATTATCCATTTGTTAGAGTTAAAATTAAAAGTAATTGATTTTTAAAGTTTTTTGTGTTAGTATAAATTTATTGGCAGATGAAAAAGACGGAAATATATTGGTTTAAATAGAGAGTTAGTGGTTGGTGGAAACTAATTAAATAATATATTTTAGATCACTTTTGATGCTTTTTACAGAAAAGTAAAAACGGTTTACGCGTTATAGTAAATAAGTGCATATATTCTTTATGAAATAAGGTGGTACCACGGTTTTATTCGTCCTTATATCATAAAGTTTTTTTTGATTAAAAAAGGAGGATTTTTATGTTTAAAGAATTAAAAAAAGGAAGTTTTGAAGAAGTAGAACAAAGTTATATCGATTATTGGAAAGATATTAATATTTTGCAAAAATCAATAGATAAAGGTAATGATTATTTTGTATTTTATGATGGACCTGCTTTTGCAAATGGATTTCCAGGATTACATCATATGGTTGCTAAAAATTTAAAAGATGCTTTATGTAAATACAGAACTATGCAAGGTTATAAAGTACTTAGAAAAGTAGGTTGGGATACTCATGGACTTCCAATTGAAAATCATGTTGAAAAAAAACTTAATATTTCATCAAAAAAAGATATTGAAAAATTAGGAGTTGAAAAATTCAACAATGAATGTAGAAAAAGCGTTAGAGAAAATGAAGATGCATTTACTAAATTAACTAATAAAATGGGTCAATTTATTGATGTTGATAATCCATATCTTACTTATAAAAATGATTATATTGAAACTGAATGGTGGATTTTAAAGAAGTTTTATGAGGAAGGATTATTTTATGAAGGAACAAGAGTAGTACCATATTGTTATCATTGTGGAACTGGTCTTGCATCTCATGAAGTGGCTCAAGGTTATAAGGAAGTAACTGTAAATACTGTTTATGTACCATTTAAATTGGTAGATGAAGATTGTTATTTTTTAGTTTGGACAACAACACCATGGACTTTAATTGCTAATGTTGCTTTATGTGTTAATCCTGATGCTACTTATGTTAAAGTAGAAAGCAAAGGTTATAAATTTATTTTAGCTAAAGCTTTGTTAAAGGATGTTATGGGTGATGATTATACAATACTAGAGGAATTTAAAGGAAGCTCACTTGAATATAAAAAATATGAGCAATTAATTCCATCATTAAAAGTAGAAAAAGATGCTTTTTATGTAACAATGGATTCTTATGTAACAATGGAAGATGGAACAGGAATAGTTCATATTGCTCCAGCTTTTGGTGAAGATGATGCAAGTGTATGTAAAAAATATGGTTTACCAATTTTAAATCCAGTTGGAGAAGATGGTTGTTATGTTGATGGCTTATGGAAGGGTATGAACGTATTTGATGCAGATCTTGAAGTAATTAAGTATTTAAAAGAAAATAACAAATTATTTAAAAAACAAAAAATGAGTCACGATTATCCACATTGTTGGAGATGCGGAACACCACTTTTATATTACTCTATGCCAAGTTTTTACATAAAAGTTAGTGAATTCAAAGATAAATTAGTTGAAGCAAATTCTAAAGTTAATTGGTATCCAGCTTATGTTGGAGAAAAAAGGTTTGCAAATTGGCTTTCTAATGCTAAAGACTGGAATATTTCAAGAACTAGATATTGGGGTAGCCCTATTCCATATTACAAGTGTAGTTGTGGCAATACTTTTATGTTAGGATCAATTGAAGAGTTAAAAAATCTTGCAACAACCAAAATCAGTGATGATTTTGATCTTCATAAGCCATATATTGATGAAATACATATTAAATGTAATAAATGTGGTGGAGAAATGAGCAGAATTCCTGATGTACTAGATTGCTGGTTTGATAGTGGATCTATGCCTTTTGCTCAATACCATTATCCATTTGAAAATAAAGAATTGTTTGATGTTCAATTTCCAGCAGATTTTATCTGTGAAGGAATAGATCAAACTCGTGGTTGGTTTTATACACTTCTTGTTATTTCAACGTTTGTAAAAGGATGTGCTCCTTATAAGAATGTTTTAGTAAACGATCTTCTTTTAGATAAAGAAGGTAAAAAAATGAGTAAATCAAAAGGAAATATTGTTGAACCATTTACAACAATTAAAGAATACGGAGCAGACACAGTAAGATTTTATCTACCATATGTATCACCAGTTTGGACACCATTAAAATTTGATATGAATGGTTTAAAAGAAGTATATTCTAAATTCTTTAATCCTCTAAAAAATTCATATACTTTCTTTGCAACTTACGCTAATATTGATAAAATTGATAAATCATGTTTTGATGTTTCTTATGAAAAATTAGAAGAAATTGATAAATGGATGTTATCAAAATATAATAAATTAGTAAAAAATGTTACAGAAAGTTTTGAAGAGTATGACTTAAATAAAGTGGTTAGATATCTTACAAATTTTGTATCAGATGATTTATCAAACTGGTATATTAGAAGAAATAGAGATAGATTTTGGGGTAGTAAACTAGATAATAGCAAAAAAGCAGTTTATCAGACAACTTATGAGATTTTAGTTGGAGTATCAAAGCTTTTAGCGCCAATTTCACCATTTATTAGTGAAGAAATTTATCAAAATTTAACTGGTGAAGAATCAGTTCATTTAAGTAGTTTCCCAAAATATGATAAAAAATATATAAACTCTGAAATTGAAAACAGAATGGATTTAGTAAGAAACTTAATTTCACTTGGAAGAAATGCAAGGGAAGAAGTTAAAATTAAAGTAAGACAACCAATTAGTAAAGTTATTCTTGATGGTAAGAATAAAGATACTTTAAATGGTTTAGAAGAACTGATAAAAGAAGAATTAAACGTTAAAGAGCTTGTTTTTGCAGATGATTTAAATCAATTTATGAACTTTACAATTAGACCAAATTATAAAAATGCAGGTAGCGTAATTGGCAAGGATATGAAATCATTCCAAGAATTTTTAAGTAATTTGTCAAGTGAAGATAAAGAAAAAGCACTAAATCATGAAAATATTAAATTTAACGATTTAGAAATAACAAGTGATTTAATTGATGTAAAAATTGATTCCAAAGAAGGCTTTGATGTTGCAATGGAAAATAATAATTTTGTTATACTAGATACAACATTAACTGATTCACTAATAAAAGAAGGAGTAGCAAGAGAACTTGTTTCAAAAGTTCAAAATATGCGTAAAGAAAAAGGATTTGATATAGAAAATAGAATTAATATTTATTATAATGGTAACGAATATTTTGATGAAGTATTAAATGAATTTTCTAATTATATAAAAGCAGAAACTTTAGCTATTGAATTAATCAAAAAAGAAGATTTAACTAATGAGTATAATCTAAATGATATTAAAGTTTATTTAGATGTAGAAAGAAGATAATCTTCTTTTTTTTGTAAATTAAATAAGTAGATGAGAAAAAACTTTAAAAAATAAAGTTTATATGGTAAAATTATAGTATATGATAGGAGACATGTAATTATGGAAGGATTGGAGAATGTTTTTCTTTTACTTAAAGGATTTGTTATTTTGGTATTAAGTTTTGTTTTTATTGTTTATATCATTTTAGGAGTTGTTTTGACAAAATTAAATAAGAAAATTTATGGAAAAGCAACTATTCTTGCTTGGCTTCCTTTTTTTAATATTTATCTTCTTGGTAAATTAACTATAGGTAGATTGATGGGATTTGTATTAGTTTTCTTTTCATTATTAGGAACAAGATATGAGTTTTCAAATAACGGTAATACTGTTATTTATGTAATTATTCCTGATTTTTTAAGACCATATTATTTAGTTTTTTATGCATTAATTATTATTTCACTTTTCATTTGTGCGATAGTTAAATTGAATAAATTAAGTAAAGGTGAAGAAAATTATATTAATGAAGTTTACTTGAATCAAAAAACAAAAAAAGAAATAGAAGAGGAAGATGAAGCTATTTCAATTGTTAAATGGGATGATGATTCTACTAGTGTTAATCAAGCTTCTTTAACAAAAGAACAAAATAATGATACTATAACCAAAAATATACCAATAGAAGAAGAATTTAATGATCAAATCAATAATATTAGTGTTAATTTTACTATGAACCAAGTAGAAGAAAAAACAATAGAAACACCAATTTTATCAAATGAATCAAGTAATTTAAGTACTTGTTCTGATGAACCATATGATTATAATAATCCAAAAATTCAAGAAGCAATTGATAACATAATTTATAATAATAAAGAAGATATTGAGACCATGTAAAAAAAGAATTATTCAGGAAAATAATTCTTTTAATTTTTTATTCTTTCAATATTATGATCTAAGTAATAAAGTTGTTCACTTAACATATTTAAATTATAAGTAAACCATTTATTCCAGGCTTCATTATTTTTATTAACTGCTAAATTAGTAATTAAATCTCTATAGAATCCTCTTGAAATAAGATAATTTTTTGATAAATAAATTATTGGAGATTCAAACTCTTTGCCATATAAGGTGTTAGTATTTTTCCAAATTTCTGCATATTGAACTAATCTTGATAGTCTTGTATTACCATCATAAAATGGTTGCATAACTGCAATAAGAGCATGAATTATAAACGGATTAATAAATGGATTATCAACTTTTTTATGATTTAGAAAATCTAAAACTATGTCTATATCACTTTCGATTTCAGAAGATGGAACAGGCATATAATCAATTCTCTTTGAACCATCAGAATTAATAGCTCCAACAAATTCATCATCAGTATCTCTAAAATTATATGTTTTCAAATCATTTTGTGTTCCAGACATTAATAACTTATGTAGTTGCTTTAAATCCTCTTTAGTAATATCTCTTTTTTCTAAGTACAACTTTACAATTTTCTTTATCGAATCATTTCTATGACTGTTTTTATAAAGTACCATTAACATTGTACTTTCTTTTTCTGCTTCTTGATTATTAATTAATTCCATTTCTTTTAATGTATCTAAAAAATTCTTTAAAAGTTTTGGCTCAAATTGACTTATTTTTTCTAAATAATCTTTATATGAAACCAATATTTCATCTAAATAATATTTATTATTGTCATTCAACTTAATTTCATCAATTCTTTCTAATAATTCCATAATATCCCCTTCTTTTAGTAGCATATAATATCACAAAACTTTTGTTTTGTCAAATTCTTTCAAAAAATAGAAAAAACTAGCATAATACTAGTTTCTATCTTCTTCTTTTATTTTTTGGTTCTAATTCTTTTATAGCTGCATTAAGTCCTTCTTTAGATATAACATCACCAAAAATACTTTTCATTTCATCTAATAATTCTTTTCCAAACACACTAAAACGAGCTGCTTGTAAAATAGAAAAATCAATATTTAATCTTGAATTACTTGGTTTAATTTGATATAGATAATCATGTAAGTCTTTATAAGATAAACTATCTCTTTTTAATAATTCAAGACAGATATAAGTATATTCTACATCAGTTGTGTTATAATCAGATGTATTAATAAACTCAATCCATTCTTTTTTTAAATTTGATTTAATTAACAAACTTCCATTTTCTCTATAAAATCTTTTTAATGGTGTTTCAATGTTTTTCATTATATCTTTTTTCATAAACAATCTCCTTTTTAAGTTTTAGTAATATTATACTCATATTTTTTTATTTGTCAATCAAATATTTTTTCTCTTTTTATATAACTATTATAATTAACTATTATATTTATACTTTATTTTATTTCAATTTTAATATATAATATAGGAAGAAAAGGGGATATTTTATGGAATTTAATAGTTTGGATGAATTATACAAAAAAGTTTTACCAGCCTTAGAAATAAAGGCGCAAGAATATGGTAATATTGTTACTCCTAGAGATATTTGGGATTATTTATCAAAGATGGTGTGGCCTAAAACACATGACTTAACGCTTGCAAAGATTGTTGATGATATTTTAAAATGTAATGTATCAAAAATAAAAATATTAAGAGGTGAAGATTATGACAAATAGTATGTATGGACTTTTATTTACGTTTTTAGTAGGAATATTTTTTTTATTTGTATTATTTTTAAGTAAATATTTAAAAAATAAAAAAAATTTCTTGGTTTTTTTACTTGGTCTTACTTTTTCAGTAATGATTGGCATGGGAGTATTTGGTCTTTTAGATGAAATAATTGAATGTTTTTCTAATGTTAAGTATTCATATTTGATTATTTTTGTGTTTACTTTAATTGGTTTTTTATTAACGCTATTTATTGATAAATTAGTTCCAGATCATCATGATTCTGAATCAAAAATAGATAAAGATAATCTTATGCATATAAGTATTATGACATCTCTTGCTATAGTAATTCATAATTTTGTTGAGGGGGCATCACTTTATACAGTTACATTAAATAGTGTTAAAACAGGCTTTTTGATGTTTTTAGCAATAATTTTACATAATATACCATTTGCACTTACAATAATGTTATCTTTAAAAGGAAAAATAAAGGGTAGAAATTTATTTCTTTTGACTGCACTTGTTTTATCGACTTTTGTTGGTGCTATATTTGTAAGATTGTTTGCTTTAACTGATTTTGTCTTAGGCATTTTAATTAGTGTTACTTTAGGTATGATATTATACATTTCATTATTTGAAATATTAGATGAAATAGTTCACGAAAAAAATAATAAATACAATTATTTAGGTATAATTGCAGGACTTATTGTTGTTATTTTAATGTTTTTAGTGTAGGTGGATTATGAAAATAAAAAAAGAATCTTTATATAAAGAACTAATAAAAAAATTATCATATCTAAAAGAAGAAGAAATAAATGATATAAAATCTGCTTATTTATTTGCAGAAGAACGTCATAGGGGACAACTTAGAAAAACAAATGAAGAATATATCATACATCCATTAAATGTTGCAATAATACTTACAGAGATAAAAGCAGATGCCGAAACAATAATTGCAGGGCTTTTACATGATGTTTTAGAAGATACAAATACTACTAAAGTTGAAATAGAAGAAAAGTTCGGTCCTACTGTTTTAAAATTAGTTGACGGTGTAACTAAAATAAATAGTTTAAATATTTCAACTGAAAATGAATATTTAACATCATATTATAAAAAGATAATTGTTGGAATGAGTGAAGATGTTCGTGTAATTATAATTAAACTTGCAGACAGACTTCACAATATGAGAACTTTAGATGCTTTACCTATACCAAAACAAAAAGAAAAAGCCCATGAAACCTTGGAAATCCTTGCACCAATTGCCCATCGTTTAGGTATGAATAAAATTAAAAGTGAGTTAGAAGACCTATCATTAAAATATTTAAAACCTGATGCTTATAATAGTATTATTGAACAGCTTAAAACTGATTCAAAAGAACGAGAAAAAGCTGTAAAAGATATGATGAATGAAGTATCAGAACTTTTAAATGGTATTGGTATAAAACATGAAATAAAAGGTAGAGCTAAAAGCATTTATAGTATTTATAGAAAACTTGATAA
>JAQXMG010000002.1 GCA_029012525.1 bacterium | reverse complement strand
TTATTGCATATTGTTTAAAACAGACTGATAAAATTGCTTCTAAAAATTGTCCTTCTGGATATACTAAAGATGGAACAAATTGTAAAAAAACTGAAATAGTTAATTGTCCAATTGAAACTGATTAATATTTTTAAAATATTAATTATTATCAAAAAAACAAATAGAATTAACCTATTTGTTTTTTTTAACTGGAAATTGTATTTCTGTTAAATAATCAGAAACATTATCTTTATTCCAACAACCATCAATATAACATTCACGAACATTATCTATTATTTCATAGCCATTATCTTCAATGTATTTTAAAATAATATTATAAGAATCTCTTAAAGTGTCATATGATCCCTTATGATAAATACATACAGCTGTTACAGGATTAGTTTTCATAAATTTTACTTTTTCAGTTTCTACTCCAAAATCTTCGACAGCTTCAGCATATCTAATTTTAATATCTTTTTCCTTATATTCTCCATCCAAATAACTAATATAGCAATAATCTGGTGTTACACATTTTAAATTAGGATTTGCTTTAGAGCATTCTGTCCCAGCTTGTAAAACAAATTCCGGAATTTTACTAAAATCAGATATTACTCCATCTTTGTAGTAGATTACATAACTTGGTATTTCTTTAATAAATATTTCATTTTTCATATTATTTCCCTCCAATAAATAATTAATTTTAGAAAGCTCAATATTGTAATTTACCAGATTTTCTTCTATTTCTTTTTTTCTTTTGTTTAGTATTTCTTCCATGGAATATCCATCTAATATTTCTTTTATATCTTTAATTGATAAACCAATTTGTCTTAAAGAAATAATCTTAGATATTTCAATTAATTGACTTGTTTCATAGTATCTATAACCTGTTGATTTATCTATATAAAAAGGTTTTAATAGTCCTTCCTTTTCATAATATCTAAGTGTTTTTATAGTGGTTTTTGACATGCTAGAAAAATCTCCAATTTTATACATATTTTTGCCTCCTAAATTATTTATACAACCTACTCTAAGGGAAGAGTCAAGATAATTTTAACAAAAATTAATATATTATATGAAATATTTTTACACATAAATTCTATAATTAAATCAAAAAAAGTCCCGACCTAATCAGAACTTACTTTTCTAATATGGCGGAGCGGGAGGGATTTGAACCCTCGCACCAGTTTTATCCGATCTACACCCTTAGCAGGGGCGCCTCTTCAGCCTCTTGAGTACCACTCCAAGAAATGTTTTAAAAACGTAATCTTATTATATGATAGATAACTATTTTTTTCAACACTTTTTTATAAATTTTTCATATTTTTTTGTATTTTATAACAATCTAATGTATTTTCCATTAGACAAATAACAGTCATAGGTCCTACTCCACCAGGAACTTTAGTAATTAAAGAAGCTCTTTCTTCTACTTCATCAAAACAAACATCGCCATAGATTTTATTTTCAATTCTGCTTATTCCAACATCAATAACAACAGTACCTTCTTTTACCATAACACGAGTTATTAAACCTTTTTTTCCTGTTGCAGAGATAATGATATCGCTTTCTTTTAGACTGCTTTTTAAATCTTTGGTTTTAGAATGACACATCGTAACAGTACAATTTCTATCTAATAAAAGCTTAAAAAGTGGAATTCCAACAAGGTTACTTCTTCCTACAATTGAAACTTTTTTACCTTCTAATAAAACATTATAATAATCTAATAATTTCATAATCCCTTTAGCAGTACAAGGTATTATACTTTCTTCATTATTATATAATTTTCCAAGATTAATACTCGTAAGACCATCAACATCTTTTTTATATGAGATAGAATTAATAACTTTTTTAGTATTAAAAGAATCTGGTAAAGGAAGTTGCACTAAAATACCGTTAATACTAGAATCATTGTTAAATTTTTCTATTTCTTTTATTAAAATTTCTTCATCTATATCATCATATTTTTTATAAATAGAATTAATTCCAATTTCATTACATAAATTTATCTTTTTGTTTACATAAATATTAGACGCTTCATTATTGCCAACTTGAATAACTACAAGAGTTAATTTTTCATCTAAACTAGATATTTCTTTTTTTAAATTTTCTTTTATAATACTACTTACCAATTTTCCATCAATTATCTTATTCATAATTCCACCTCGATTAACTATTATACATTATTTTTTATTAAAAATGTTAAAAAAGATATAATTTAATTATACCTTTTAAATAAATTTTATAAATACAAAACAAACTGCTGCGATAATTAAAGCTAAAACAACGATTATAATCGCACCATAGAAAAAGTCTATACCACCACTTTCACTATATTTCAAACCAAAATCGGGAACCTCTTTTTTATCCATATTATCGTCATAATATCCACCATAAATTGTTAATAATTGTGGTAAATTTTGTTTTTCTCTGTTCTTGTTTATAATTTCTAACACTTCATTTTGTTTATCATTAACACTATCAATAGTAAAAGAATCAAACTTTATAGCTTTAGATATCTGTAAATTAGTAATCATATTACATAAATCACTTATAAATCTTTCTCTTAAAATCTCTATTTCATTACTTGTATTATTTTCTAACATATCAGGTGTAGCATGAAGATCAAATTCAGTTATAGCAATAGGAAGATTAAGATCACTTAAATCATTAAACATAGCAAGTAAAGAGTCATTTAAAACATCTAAACTAACATGCATTTTTATTCCTAATGTATCAATTAATTTAATATTATTTTTCTTTTCGTACTCATTTATAGCTTTTACAATTTCTTTTACCTTTTTACGTTTATCATCATTTTCTAAACCATTTTCATTATAGACAAATAATACATTAGGCAAATTATTTCTGGCAACTTTTATTACATCAAGTAAATCTTCAAGTGATAAAACAGATAAAAATCCAGATTCACAAGGATCATTTAAATTACCACGATATGTATAAGGGTCATCATCTGTAAATAGTGATGATATTATATCAATACTTCTTATAAAACATTTTCGATCTATTCTTGTATGGATTGCATTATAATTTTTAATATATCTTGTTAAATCATCTATATAAGTAAGTAATTTTTGCTTAACTACTTCTTTAGATTCCTCTTTTAAATAAAGAGGAAAACTATCATAACTAATTAAATCATTAATTCTTACTTGTTTATCATTATCATAGCAAAATTTTAATACTCTTTCTAAATCTTCTCTATTGTAACTGCCATTATAATTAACATAATTTTTATAATTACATAAATCTTTTATAGTAATTGATGTAAAATCATTATTAACATTAGAATATAACTTTCTTGCTTCATCTATTTTCATATCTTTTATTCCCATATTAGATACTCGATATAATTCGTTTTTCTTTTTAAAGATATGATATTGTAAATCAGTTGATAATCTTGTTGTTAGTTTATCAAGAGTTGATGTTAAAACTTCATCAGTTATATTTTTATTATTTATAGTTTGATCATATATTTTATCAAAAACATCTCTTATTTTGTCAGGAAGTTTAGAATCTTTTCTTAGATCATCTAAAATCATTAAATGTCTTTTTCTCTCATTTTTTTTAGAAAAATCATTGAATGGTAGTAATTTATTCTGATAACTTTCATACTTTATGTTATCACTCCAAGAATAATTCATTAAATCTATTTGTTGATAATTTAATAAAATACCAATTGATTCAATATCAAGATCTTCTATTTTTGATTTGTTAACTTTATTTTTTCTCTGTAATCTATTAAAAAATTTTCTTTTTTCTTCAACTATATTTATATCATTATCCATATTCTTACTCCTCTTGAATTATAGACTAATATCCTTAATATGATTTTAACACAATTAATTATAAAAAATAAAGAAGAACATAAGTTTGTTGATTTTATGAATAAAAAATGTATGAATATTTTAATTAATATCATACATTTTTATATTAAAATTTAACATTTTTTATTTCATCTAAATCGTCGCCATACTCTTTAACATGTTTAATATTTTCTTTTAAAAGATTATTGCAATAACTTTCTAAAGATTTTTTTTCTTCATCATGACCTTTAATATATTTTAAACTTTCTAAAACTAAGTTATATCTATCAATTTTATTTCTTGATTTTAAATCAAATTGAGTTGTAATTGATCCTTCTTCATTATATCCAAAAACATGGAAATTTTTATTTGTTCTCTCAAATATTAGTTCATGAATTAAGCTTTTATAACCATGGAATGCAAATATAATATGATTTTCTTTAGTAAACAAATTATCAAATTCTTTGTCAGAAAATTCATTTTTATTTCTTAATTTCATTAAATCTATTACATTTATTACTTTTACTTTTATACCTTTAATATTATCCTTTAATATTTTTGCTGCTAAAATAATTTCATATGTTGGAGTATCTCCTGCTCCTACTAAAATAACATCTGGATTTTTTTTACAATTACTTATAAAGTCTAAAGTAGATATACCTTTTTCTACAAGATCTATTGCTTCTTTCATAGTTAGCCACTGATAAGTTTGATGTTTTGATGCTACAATAGCATTTATGTTATTTTTAGTATTTAATACTTTGTTATAACAACAGATTAAACTGTTTGCATCTATTGGAAGATAAATTTTTGTTATATCTTCTTTCATATCAATAAGTTCATTTAAAAATCCTGGATTTTGATGAGTATAGCCATTATGATCTTGTTGCCAAGTATGTGATGTTAATAAATAATTTAAACTAGAAATAGGACTTCTCCATGGCACTTCTTTTGACATTTTTAACCATTTAGCGTGTTGATGACACATAGAATCTACTACTTTTATAAATGCTTCATAACTGCTTATAACACCATGTCTTCCTGTTAATAGATATCCTTCTAAAAGACCTTCACAGATATGTTCTGATAAAATAGAATCAATTACTCTACCATCATTACTTAAAAATTCATCATTTGGTAAAACTTTAGCATTCCATTTTCTATTTGTTGCTTCAAAAATATGATTTAATCTATTTGATAAAGCTTCATCTGGAGATAAAACGAAGAAATTATCTTTATTAAGGGCAATAATATCTCTTATAAAATTGCCAAGCTCCATCATATCACTTGCTTTTTCAGCTCCACGTTTTTTAAATTTAAACTCATAATTTCTAAAATCAGGAAGTGTTAAATCTTTTAATAAAGATCCACCATTACAAACTGGATTATTACCCATACATTTATTAGTATTAGGAATAAATTTTCGATATTCTTCTTTAAATCTACCATTATCATCAAATAATTCTTCTGGTTTATAACTTCTAAGCCATTCTTCAAGTAATTTTACATTTTCAATATGTGTATCATCTACAGTAATAGGAACTTGATGAGCTCTAAATGTTCCTTCAATTTCTTTTTCATCTACTCTTTTTGGTCCCATAAAACCTTTTGGAGTTTTTACTATTACAACCGGATACATGACATTATCATTATTTTTACACTTTTTTATTTCTTTTATATCTTTTACAACCATGTCAAGAACTTTTGCCATTCTTTCATGCAAATATAATGGATCTGTTCCTGAAACCAAATAAGGTTTATAACCATGTCCTACAAAAAAGTGATATAACTCATCATTAGTCATTCTCCCAAATATGGTAGGATTAGATATTTTATAACCATTTAAGTTAAGAATTGGTAAAACTATTCCATCTGTTTTTGGATTTATTATTCTATTTAAAAACCAAGAAGCACTAAGAGGACCTGTTTCTGCTTCGCCATCTCCTATAACACAAGCTGCAATTAAATCTTTATTATCAAGTACTGCTCCATAAGCATGACTTAAACTATATCCAAGTTCTCCTCCTTCATGAATACTTCCTGGTATTTCACAAGAAGCATGTGAAGATAAACCATATGGAAAACTAAACATTTTAAATAATTTTTGCATACCTTTTTTATCTTCGGTTACATCATTATACTTTAAAGTAAAAGATCCCTCAAGATAAGTATTTGATGTAAGTGCATTGCCACCATGACCAGGACCTGATATATAAATCATATTTAAATCATATTTTTTTATAATTCTATTTAAATGAATATAAATAAAATTTTGCCCAGATGTTGTTCCAAAATGTCCAACAACACGAGGTTTAACATCATTTATTGTAAGTGGTCTTTCTAAAAGTGGATTATCAAGTAAATATAATTGTCCTACTGATAAATAATTCACTGCTCTATAATATGCATCCATAATTTCTAATTCTTTTTTAGTTAATGATTTCATCTTTAATCCACTCCCTTTATTCTATAATAATTATATAATAAAATATGATTTCAGACAAGATAAAAAAATTATTATAAAAACTAATAAAAAATGTGCTATTCATTTAATTTAGAACTAACACATTTTTATTATTTTATATATTTTATTTTTCTTCTTTTTTTACTTTTTTTGTTGTCTTTTTTTCTTTTACTTCTGCTTCAATTATGTTCACATCAGAAGCAACTTCCTTATTTTTTTTAGAAAATAACAATTTTACTATCAATCCAAGTCCTAAACATAGAACAATAAATGAAATAAATCCTCCGATAAATGGTATTAACTTAAGTATTTTAACAATTAAAACACCTATAATTATAGAATAGTAACCACTTACTTCTTTACCTATAGCTTTTCTAAATAATAAATCTCCAACTAAATAGCCAACAAATAAAGTTGTCATATAAATTGCTATACCATATAAAATAAGTCCAATAATTGAAATAGGTATACATATGACTGTAAATAATAACATTAGCATAAAGATAGGATATCCAATTAATGTTAAAATTCCTGCTGCAGAATCTTTTAGACCTTCAACAAACGTATAATTATTTGTTTTTTCTTTTAATTTTTCAAATGCACTTGGACATAAAGCATAAATAATAACTCCTAAAAGAATAAGACCAACTACTGATAATAAAAAGTCTTGATATGCAGCGAATCTATTTACCTCTTTAAAGTCGTCTTCAATTTCATAAGTTAAGATTGTTGAAATTGACGCTTTTTCCATATTACTTAAATATGCATCTTCATTATATTTAAAAGTACCATTTACTAAAACATTATCGCCAAAAGTAATAGATGATGCTGAAACATTTACATCTCCATTTATTGTTACGTTTTCTAAAACAAGTTTATCTGCTGCAACAAATAAATTTCTACCAATATTTCCATTTAATGTAACTGTTGCTCCAAATAAATACATATCTTTTGCTACTGAAAATTCATTTGAAAAAGAAACCATATTACCAAAAACAAATACATCTTTTTGATATTTTCCTTTAACATCAACGATATTACCAGCAACAAATCCATATTCATAATTACCATTAATATTAACATCATTACCAGCAACAAAGCTTATTCCATCTACATTAGTTGCATCATATACACTATTTCCTGCAAAAAAAGTACTGCTATTGTAATTTCCTGTTAAATTTAAATCATCTTCTGCTTTCATATTGTCTTTACGATATTCAACATTAGTTGGTTCACTAGTTAATAAAGTATCATAAGTTTTAATTTCTTCTGCTTTAACACAAGGAATAAAAAGAAGTGCTAAAACAAAAACTAAAAATAATTTTTTAAATTTTTCCATATAACTATCCTCCTAAAAATAATATATCACTACTTATTATATTATGCAATAATTAAGTTTTTATAATTATTTGCATTACTTGTATTTCTTATAAAAAAGCACCTGAAGTAAAAATAATTACTTTCAGATGCAAGAATATGTTTTTTTATTCTATAATAATTCCATCATGATATGAGACTTTTATGTTGCTATTTTCTTTTACTTCATTGTTAATAATTTTTTTAGCAATAACTGTTTCAAGTTCTTTTGATACTAATCTTTTTAATGGTCTTGCACCATATGATTCACTATAGCCGTTATCTATAAAATATTTTTTAGCAGATTCATCTAAAGTTATTTTAATATTTAAATCTTTTAAACGAAGTTCTATTTCTTTAATAATTTTATCTAAAATTTTATATAGAACATCTTTGGTTAATTTGTTAAATACTATAACTTCATCTATTCTATTTATAAATTCAGGTTTAAAGTAATTTGTTAATTCTTTTAATACAAGTTCATCATGTCCTTCTAAAATATGTTCACTACCAACATTTGATGTCATAATAATTATAGTATTTTTAAAGTCAACAGTTCTTCCATTAGAATCAGTACATCTACCATCATCAAGAATTTGAAGTAACAAATTAAGAACTTCTGGATGAGCTTTTTCTATTTCATCAAAAAGAATAATACTATATGGATTTCTTCTTACTGCTTCAGTAAGTTGTCCACCTTCTTCATAACCAACATATCCTGGAGGGCTTCCAATAAGTCTTGATACTGAAAACTTTTCCATATACTCACTCATATCAATTCTTATCATATGCTTGTAATCATCAAATAATTCATAAGCAAGAGATTTTGCAACTTCTGTTTTACCTACTCCAGTTGGTCCTAAAAAGATAAATGAACCTATTGGACGATTTGGATCTTTAATTCCACTTCTACTTCTTATAATCGCATCACTTACAAGTTTTAAAGCTTCACTTTGACCCATAACGTTTTTAGACAAATTATCATAAAGATTTAATAGTTTTTCTTTTTCACTACTTATAAGTTTTGTTATAGGAATTGAAGTCCATTTTGATATAACATTTGCAATATCATCACTTGTTACAACATTACTTAACAATTTATTTTTTTCCTTATTGTTTAATTCTTCAAGTTCTTTTTCTAAACTAGGTATAACACCATGTTTTAATCTAGCAGCAGTTTCTAAATCATATCTATTTTCTGCTTGTTCAAGATCAAAGTTAGCTTTTTCTATTTCTGATTTTTTCTTTTTTATATCATCATTAATACTTTTTTCTTTATCCCAAGAATCTTGTAAAACTTTTTGTTCTTGTTTTAAAGTCATCAATTCTTCTTCTATTTCAGCTTTTCTTTTTTTAGATAATTCATCTTTTTCTTTTTTTATTGCTTCCTGTTCTATCTCAAGCTTCATTATTTTTCTTGTAAGTTCATCAAGAGATGTTGGAACTGAATCCATTTGTACCCTAATTGTTGCACAAGCTTCATCAACCAAATCAATTGCTTTATCTGGTAAATATCTATCTGTTATATATCTATTTGACATATTTGCTGCTGCAATTAAAGCTTTATCTTGAATTGATACTCCATGATGAATTTCAAATCTTTCTTTTAAACCACGAAGGATTGTTATTGTATCTTCTATAGTTGGTTCATGAACTATTATTTTTTGAAAACGTCTTTCAAGGGCTCCATCTTTTTCAATATATTTTCTATATTCATTTAAAGTAGTTGCTCCGATTAGTTTTATCTCACCTCGTGCAAGCATTGGCTTTAAAATATTACTAGTATCCATCATACCTTCAGAAGCAGATGATACAATTGTATGAATTTCATCAATAAACATGATGATATTACCATCTGACTTTTTTATTTCATTTAAAACTTTTTCAAGTCTTTCTTCGAATTCTCCACGATATTTAGCACCTGCAATTAAACTTGCCATATCAAGTTCCCATATTGTTTTATTTTTTAAGCTTTCTGGAACATCACCTTTTACAATACGAGCGGCAAGTCCTTCCACTATTGCAGTTTTACCAACTCCAGGTTCTCCAATCAAAACTGGGTTATTTTTGGTTTTACGTGATAGAATACGAGTAATGCTTCTTATTTCTTCATCTCGACCAATTACTGGATCAACTTTTCTATTTTTAACTGCTTCAGTTATATTACGCCCATATTTTTCAAGGACATTAACATTTTCTTCTTCATTAAAATTATTCATATTTATCACCTCGAATATATATTATAGCACTATTTTAGCACTTGTCAATATTGAGTGCCAAAAATTTAAAATTAATAATATTATACTAATTTTCTCGTTTTTCTTTTATCATCTTTTATAATATTAACAATTTCAACATATTTATTTATTAAATCTTTATTACTACTATTTATTATTATTTCTATATGATCAGGTAAATTTTTTGTATCAAAAAAAGAAATAAACCATAATGAAAGTGATGGATTATTTAACATTAATATTTCTTGTTCATATTTTTGAAGTATATAATTATCGTCTTTTATTCTTCCTTCACTTATTATTAACCATTTTAAATTATCAATCTTTTCATTATTTATCATATATTTCCTCCAATATACTTTATAAATATATGCATAAATTATAAATATATTACAAAAAATTGAACATAAAAAAGTACCAATTCATCTTTGAAAAGGTACTTTTTTCAAATCTAAATCATAGAACAGAAACAAGTACTAACAAACCAAATTAGTATGTTTCTTTTTTATTATATTTATAAAATAATATAATATTCCTCTACGCCTTTGAAATTATCATAAAATAAATATTATGTCAATATTTTATTTACCAATAGTTTATTTCATCAATCTTTCTATTGCACTTATTACACCAATTTTTCCATATTCATAGGTAAGTCCGCCTTGTTGATAAGCAATGTATGGACTTCTTAATGGTCCATCACAAGATAGTTCAATTGAAGAACCATTAGTAAAGCATCCTGCAGCCATAATTACTTTATCATCATAACCTGGCATATCATCTGGAATTGGCAAAGCATTTGAATCAATTGGTGAACCTGCTTGAATTCCTTCACAATATTTTATTAATTTTTCCGGATCATTAAATACAATATTTTGAACTATGTCTACTCTTTCTTCGTTCCATTTTGGTTCGACTTCATATCCTAATCTTTCCATCATACAACTTGCAAATATAGAAGTTTTTAAACTACTAGAAACAACACTTGGTGCCATAAATAATCCTTGTAATATATTTCTATTTGCTCCTAAACTTGGTCCAACTTCTTTTCCTTCTCCAGGTACTGTTAATCTTTCAGCGCAAAGCTTTACTAAATCTTTTTTACCTACTATATAAGCACCATTTAAAGCAATTCCTCCACCTAAATTTTTAATAAGAGATCCTACTACTATATCCGCTCCCACTTCAGTTGGTTCTTTTTTATTTACAAATTCACAATAACAATTATCTATCATAACAATTGTATTTGGGCTTACTTTTTTTATTAATGAGATAACTTTTGAAACTTTATCAATACCTATACTTTTTCTAGTTGAATAACCTTTTGATCTTTGAATTTCTATAACCTTAACAAAAGATTTTTTTAATCTTTCTTCTATTTGCTCGTAATTAAAATCATTATCAACTAAATCAATTTGTTCATAGTTTACTCCAAATGACATTAAAGAACTTTCATTAGGAGTTATACCAATAACTGAATCTAAAGTATCATATGGTTTACCACAGATACTAAGTAGTACATCATTTGGTCTTAAAAGTCCAAATAAGCAAACTGTTAAGGCATGACTTCCTGAGATAAATTGATTTCTAACAAGTGCATCTTCACAATTAAATATTCTAGAAAATACTTTTTCAATTGTATCTCTTCCTATATCATTATAACCATATCCTGTTGTAGTATTAAAATGTATTTCCGAAACGCCTTCTTTATTAAAAGCATCTATAACTTTTTTACTATTAAAATAACATAAATCATCTATTTCTTTAAATTTTTCTTGTAATTGGTCTTCAACTTCTTTGCTTAATTTTTCTAAATCTAACATAAACTACCTCCATCTACTGTTATAACACTATTATTTATATAAGTTGCATCATTAGCAACAAAAAATATTACCTTAGAAATTTCATCGGCACTTGCAAATCTATTTAGTAAGACATTTTTACAAAGTTCTTCTTTTTGTACATCATCTATTTCTTTATTCATAGGTGTATCAACCCAACCTGGAGCAATACAATTTACTCTGATATTGGGAGCAAGACATTTTGCCAAATTATGGGTAAGCGATATAATTCCTGCTTTTGAAGCATCATAATCAACGCTTTCTGGATAATAAGTATTTATTGCATTACTACTTGAAATATTAATAATACTGCCATATCCTTGATTTTTTAATATTTCACCAACATATTTACTAACAATAAATGTACCTGTTAAATTAACATCAATTACTTTCCTAAATGTTTCTACACTCTTATCAAAAAACAAAGTATCATATGATATACCAGCATTATTTATTAATGAGTCTATTTTACCATACTTAGATAAAACAAAATCAACCATATTTTTCACATCATCTTCCACAGATATATCACATTTTACTGCATCAACACTAACATTATAAGTACTTGTTAATTCTTCTTTAAGTTTAGTTGCGCTTTTCTCATTTTTATTATAGTTAATAATAACATCATAGTTATTACTGGCAAAAATTCTTGCACATGATTTTCCTATACCACTTGATGCACCAGTTATTAACACTACTTTTTTTTCCATAACAACACCTCTTTTTAATGGGTTTATTATATCACAAAATAATAAAAATAGATAGAAATAAAATAAAATCTATCTATAACTTTTTATCTAATTGTTATTTAAATAATCTATTGCAAGAAGTGCTGCTGTTGTACCATCTCCTGATGCTGTTGTTAATTGTCTAAACTTTTTAGTTCTACAATCACCTGCTGTAAAAATACCTTCTACATTTGTGTTACAATCGTTTGAATCAATATAATTATTTTCATCAAGTTTTATTATATCTTTAAATATTTCATTTTGAGGAACAAGTCCAATTGATATAAACATACCATCTAGTTTTAATTCTTCTTCAATCTTTTCATTTTCTATTATAACAGATTCTAAAGATCCTTCACCATTTATCTTTTTTACAATAGAACTTGTTAAAACTACGATATTGTCTTTTTCTTTTATCTTTTCTTGTAAAGCAATTTCGCCAGTTAATTTTTCTAAATTTTGAACTATGTAAACTGTTTTACAAATATCAGATAAAGATAAAGCATTTACAAGTGCAGTATTTCCTCCTCCTACTACAGCAACATCTTTGTCTTTATAAAAAGCACCATCACAAGCTACACAAAAATGAATTCCATTG
>JAQXMG010000001.1 GCA_029012525.1 bacterium | reverse complement strand
ACTCATTGATAATACTATTTAATGATTCTTTATAATAATTAATTTTATTCTTTAATTCACTATTTTCATATTCTAATTCATTTATCCTTTCTTCTAAATTGTCTTTGTTAGAATAAACTTCTTCTAATTCTTCCTGTAATTCATCAATTCTATCCTCAAAATAATTTATTTCTTCGTCATATCTCATATTATTTAAATTATTATCTAAAGTTTTCATATTTTCACCTGATGTTATTACTTTAACTTTAATTGTAGTTAAAACATAATAATTGTGAATATTTTTAGTTTTTAAATCCGTTAAAACCATATTACATAAATATTTTGAAGAAATACTATCTATTACACTATTATCTATATAAATATTATTATTTAACATTTTTATTTCTGCTTTATTAAATTTATCATAATAATATACTTCTATTCTAACGGTGTCTTTTAAAGTATCATCAATTTCATAATAAGTATTAAAATTTGGATAAATAACAAGATTATCACTCATTTTAAATGTCTTTTCTATTTTTTCTTCTTTAGCAATACTTGATACATTATTAGTAAAATTAGTATTAGCTATTTCGATAGCACTAATACCTATTCCTATTCCAAATAAAACAAGAGAAGACAAAATAACAATCAATGATTTTTTAACATCAATTTTTTTATTAAAAATAAAATAATAAACCATGTAAAGAAATACTAAATTAAGAAATAATGATGAAATTATTACTAAAAATATTCCAAAATATGTTACTCCACTAAAAAGTAAAACAATAGATATAATAAGAAACATTCCTAAAGTTACTAAAGTAATAATGAAAGGAATTGACACAAATAAAATAAATAGTTTAACAAAAAACATAAAAACACTACCTAAAATATCTAAAAATTTAAATGATTTTTCTTGTTTTATAACAACTTTTTCTTCTTTTTTTAATTTTTTTTCTTCTTTAACATTATCTACTACATCATTTTTATCTTCTACTTTTTCTATCTTTTCTATTTTTTCATATCTATCTAAATATCTTATTTTATAAATATAAACAAATATAATAACTGATAATATTATATAAATAATTTCAAGAAGAGCATTCCAAATATTGCATATTATTCCAGATACATCGCCCAAATAGATAAAAATATTTTCTCCTAGATAATAAATATAATCAACTACATTATGAAATATTACTAAAGCAATTATTACAAATAACATTTCTAATATACATCCTAAAATATTTTTAAAAGTCATTTTCTTTAACATTTCATAGCTTCTTTTTATTAAATCTAATAATCCGTAAACCAAGTTGCTAATATTTCCTTTGTCTTTTTCTTTTGATGTAATTGTTTTAACATCATCATTAGTCAAATCATCCAAAGTACATTTAAATATCTTTGATAATTCTATTAATTTATCCATTTCTGGATAAGTTTGACCTGATTCCCATTTTGATACTGACTGTCTTGATACATCAAGCATATCTGCTAACTGTTCTTGGGAAAGTTTTTTTTCTTTTCTTAAAGTTTGTAATTTTTCACTAAACTTCATTTTCTCACCTCAAAACCAATTTTATTATATCACACTTTTACATTCTACCAATTTATAGTTGATTTTTTGTAAAGTTTGAGTTGCAATTTACATTTTTTTAAAATATATGGACTTTTAAACGTTTTTATTATATAATTATATCGGTTGATTCTTTTATAAATATTTAAAAAAAGGAGGAAAATTATAATGTTTAAGTTTAAACCAGATAAGACTTATGTCTTTGCGTTAGGTGGTTTAGGCGAAGTTGGTAAAAATATGTATTGTATAATGCATAACAATGAGATAATAATAATCGATGCTGGTGTTTTATTCCCAGATGAAGAACTACGTGGTATTGATTATGTTTTACCTGATTTTGATTTTTTAAAGAAAAACGAAAAGAAGATTAAAACTTTAATAATTACTCATGGTCATGAAGATCATATAGGTGGTATTCCATTTTTATTACAAAATGTTCATATTCCATCAATTTTCGCACCAAATCAAGCTTACGCATTAATTAAGAAAAAATTGGAAGAAAAAAATATTAACTATAATGGATTACGTGTTTATACAAGTAACGATAAGTTAAAATTTAGAAATTTTGAGGTATCATTTTTTAGAACAACCCACTCTGTTCCAGATTCACATGGAATATATATTAAAACACCAAACGGAAATATTGTTCAAACTGGAGATTTTAAGATGGATTTAACACCAATTGGACCAGTTGCAGACTTTCCTAAAATGGCTGAAATATCAAAAGAAGGCGTAACTCTTCTTATGGCAGATTCAACTAATGCTTTGGATGAAGGATTTTCCCTATCTGAATCTAAGGTTGACGAAGCAGTTCATGAAGTTTTTGCAAAACATACTAATAACAGATTAATCATTGCAACTTTTGCATCAAATATTTATAGATTAAAACATATTATTGAAACATCTAAAGAATATAATAGAAAAGTATGTATTTTTGGTAGAAGTATGGAAAATAATATCAATATTTCTATGGAAGGTGGTTATATTGATGCAAAAGATGTTATCATATCACCTGAAGTTGCTAATACATTAAAACCTAATGAAGTAGTACTTTTATGTACAGGAACTCAAGGAGAACCTTTAGCAGCACTTTCTCGTATTGCAGATGGAATTCATAAACAGATATCATTAAGACCAGATGACGTTGTTATTTTCTCAAGTTCTGCTATACCAGGTAATGCCAATGCTATTGCAAGAACAATAAATAATCTTTATTTAAAAGGAGTAAAAGTTTACACTACATCTAATGAAAGAGAAATTCACGCTTCAGGTCATGCTATGAGTGATGAATTAAAATTGATGATAAGATTAATTAGACCAAAATATCTTATGCCTATTCATGGTGAATATAGAATGCTTAAAAAACATGCAAAATGGGGAATGGAATGTGATATTCCAAAAGAAAATACCTTTATACTAGATAATGGAGATATTCTAGAACTAGATAATGGAAATGTTAATCATGTTGGATCTATAGATGTTAATGAATCATATGTTGATGGCAGTAGAATTGGTGAAGTATCAGGAGCTGTTCTTAACGATAGAAAAATTATGGCTAATGACGGCATATTAGTAATAATTGCTAATATAAATATGGAAAATAAAAAATTACTTACAAAACCAATGATTACAACCCGTGGATTTATTTTAATAAATGAAAATGAAGAATTAATTAATAAAATTGAAAAAGTTGCTATTAAGTCAATTAATAAAAGCTTTAAAAATCCAAAATATACTTATCAAGATATAAAACAAGAATTAACTAAAGATGTTTCTAATTTTATAAAAATGGAAACAGGAAGAAAACCAATAGTTCTTCCGATAATATCTAATATAAAAACTAACCAATAATTTTGGTTAGTTTTTTAGTCTTCTAAATAATTTTCCCCTTTATGAGGTTCTGTTTTTAACAAATCTCTATAATCTTGTTGTCTTAACACTTCATATGTTACTATTGCAACACAATTTGATAAGTTAAGGGCTCTAACATCTTTTGTCATAGGTATTCTCATACAATTATTTAAATTATCTTTTAAAATTTCTTTTGGAATACCAGTTGATTCTTTACCAAAAATTAAATAAATATTTTCATCTTTATTACTATAGTCAAATGAAGTATGAGGTTTTTTTCCATATCTTGTAAAATAGTAAAAAGTTCCCTTATTTTTACTTAAAAAGTCTTCATAAGATGGATAGACATAATATTTTAATTTATCGATATAATTAACTCCACATCTTTTAATAGTTTTATCATTAAGTAAAAAACCAAGTGGCTCAATTAAATGTAAAACAGAACCAGTTGCAACACAAGTACGCATAATATTTCCTGTATTTTGTGGTATTTCTGGTTCGTATAAAACTATATTAATCATTTATATCATATCCTCCCAAAAACTCTTCTACCATATCCATATTATAATTACTAGTAATAGTTAAAAAATCAATTATTTTACCATTATTAAATATAACAATTGTAGGATAATTAGTAATTTTCTTTATTAAATATTCATTTTTATATTTATTGTATAAGTTATTTAATAAATTATTTTCAACACTTTTATATCCTAAATTAAGATACAAAATGTTATCCGTTAAACTTTGTTCTTTAACAAAAGTAGAAAATTTTTTTTCAAATGTTCTACAAGAATTTTCATAAGTTGTACACATATAAACTGCAATAACTTCATTTTCTTTTAAATAATTATCTAAATTATCATATTTTATTTCTTTTAAAGTGTTGACAATAATTGGTTCCCCTAATTTTACTTCGTTATATTGCTTAATCCATGAAAATAGATAAAAACAAATAACAAAAGTTACAACAAATATACCAAAAAGTATAAAATAGTTTTTAATAGTTTTATTTTTCATAATTATTCCTCTTTTTTTCTTATATTTATATAATAACACAAAAGTCATTTTATAGTAAATATTATGTTAAAAAAAAGAAAAAAAGCAAATAAACTAATACTTGCTATTTTTTGTTATCTATAATATCTTTTAAATAAGTAGTAAATTCATTTAAATTTACACTTACTTTATCTTCACTACCATATTTTCTGTAAGTTATAAGTTCTTGTTCTTTTTCATTATCTCCTAAAACTAAAGTATATGGTATTTTTTTAGTTACAGATTCACGCATACGATACCCTAGTTTTTCTTCTCTATCATCAATTTGTACTCTTATATTATTAAGCTCCAATAATTTCTTAACTTCATTAGCATAATCTAAATGATAATTATTATTAACAGGTAAAATATTTACTTGAATTGGTGCAAGCCATGTTTTTAAAGCGCCTTTAGTATTTTCAAGTAAGTAAGCAACAAATCTATCAATTGAACCTAATATGGCACGATGAAGAACTACAGGTCTTCTTTTAAATCTATCAGAATCAACATATGTTAAATCAAATCTTTCTGGAAGTAAAAAATCAAGTTGACAAGTTGAAAGTGTAAGCTCATGTCCTATTGCACTTTTTACTTGAACATCTAATTTTGGTCCATAAAAGGCAGCTTCACCTTCTGCTTCAACAAAGTCAATTTTTAAATCAGTTAAAACTTTTCTTAACATACTTTCTGCTTTTTCCCACATTTCATCATCATCAAAGTATTTTTCTTTATTATTTTTATCTCTTAATGATAGTCTAAATGATGTTGGTGTTATATCAAAATCTTTATAAACATCTAAGATTAAGTTGACAACTCTACCAAATTCTTCTTCTATTTGATCAGGTCTTACAAAGATATGGGCATCATTTTGACAAAATGTTCTAACTCTTTCAAGACCACATACTGCACCACTTGCTTCAAATCTAAAATCATGAGCAAGTTCACCAATTCTGATTGGTAAGTCTTTATAAGAATGTAAGGTATTTTTATATATTAACATATGATGTGGACAATTCATTGGACGAAGAACAAATTCTTCTCCATCTTTTTCCATTAAAGGAAACATATCGTCACGATAATGATCCCAGTGACCACTTATTTTATAAAGATTTGAAGTTGCTAAAACTGGAGTATAAACATGACTATAACCTAATTTAACTTCTTTTTCTCTTATATATTCTTCAAGTTCATGAAAGATAAAAGCACCATTTGGAAGCCAAAGTGGAAGTCCTGAACCTACTAACTCATGAGTCATAAAAATATCTAAATCTTTTCCTATCTTTCTATGATCTCTTTGTTTTAATTCTTCTAAATAAGCTAGATAATTATTAAGATCTTCTTCAGTTTCAAAACATACTCCATAGATTCTTTGAAGCATTTTATTTTTAGAATCTCCTTTATAGTAAGCACCACTAACCTTTAATAATTTAAAATATTTCATAGATTTAGTACTTGGCATATGTGGTCCACGACAAAGATCAGTAAAATCATCTTGTTTATAAGCACTAATTACTTCATCATCACTCATATTGTTAATTAAATCAACTTTATAAGGATCATCTTTAAACATCTCTAATGCTTCATCTTTAGTTAATTCTATTCTTTTTATTAGCTTGTCAGATTTAGCTATCTTTTTCATTTCTTTTTCAATTTCTACTAAATCATCTTCTTTTAGAACATTATCTCCTAAATCAATATCGTAATAAAATCCATTTTCAATTACTGGTCCAACCCAAAATTTAGCATCTTTATATAAATGCTTTACAGCATGGGCAAGTAAATGAGCACAACTATGGTTTAAAATATTTAATTTTTCATTTTCTTTTATATTAATCATTTTCTATCTCTCCTTTTAATTTTTCTATTATTTTTTTCTTTTTTCCAGCTCCTTTTATTCCTCTTTCTAAAATTTCTTTTTTTAATATTCTACACATTTTATATTTATGATTTTTCTTTGTAGCCAAATATTCAAATTTTAATTCATAATTTGTAAGATTATCAATTTCCTTTATTTCTTTTTTACTATTCTTTTTAATTGGTTTTTCAACTTCTTTTAAATCAGTTGGAATAATATCTAAATATCTTAAAGGATTATAATATGGAACTATATTACCTTTTGGATCTTTTACTAATATAATATCTCCATCATACAAAAGTGATAAATCTTTTTTTAAATTACAAATTGAATATCTTTTCAAATCTGGCAAAAGTATTTTTATATCATCATGAGTTATTATAAAAATTTTTGAATCTTCAATACCCATATAATTATACAAAAATTCTGCCATAGAAATTGTCATACCATCAAAAATTTTTTTATTCATATAATTTTTCTCCCCCCTAAAAAAAATAAAAGACACACCTCAATCAAGGAGCGTCTTTTTACGCGGTACCATCCTACCTTATAACTTTATAATTAATAACGGAATTACCCGGAATATCTATTTCTAGCTCTGCTTTAAGGTAGTAATTATTATATTATTTATTAGTTTACACCAACCACTAATTCTCTTTTTAAATAAATATAATAATCGTGTCCTTATTCATCGCATTTACAAAATTTACTTTATCACAAGTTTTTATAAACGTCAAGCACTTATGATAACCAACAAGCTGAATAAGTTTCACAGGTTGATGTATCACGACAAGTTGTTGTACAACTTTGATTATATCTTAAGCAACTACATGATGAACAACTCTTATAAGCTCCACAATATGCTGTATATTCAGTACAATAATATGCAGTATCAGTTGAAGAACAAAATCCATCAGTTGAAGCCTTACAAGTTGTCTTATAACAACCATAAGCATTACAAGTCTGAGATGCATTATCATTTGACTGAGTACAATATGTTCTAGTCTCTGTATATGAATTATATGAAGCACATCCACATTTTGCACAGGTATCATATTCAGCACAAGTTGTATCCTGACATGTTTCAGTACAACTTTGTTTATATGCCGAACAACTACAATTACTATTTCTTGATAAACTTAAAGATACACTTGAATAACCTGTATTACCATTAGCATCTTTTGCATGAACGTAATATGTTCCTGCGCTTGTTTTAGTAAATGATGCTGTTGTTGATGGTGTACTTGTTATTTCTGTCCATGAAGTTGGTGTTGCAGTCGAAGTTGTAATTGCATAACCTACTACTCCAGTATTATCATCAATTGTTGCACTAATTGTTGCTGAACCATTACCACCTGTTTTTGATAAAACAACTGTTGGAGCTTCCGTATCAAGTCCTGTTACTGTTATTGTACATAATCCTACATTATCTGCAGGATCTT